>NZ_DATHGC010000114.1:0-9248 GCF_035317785.1 Pedobacter sp.
AACTCACCGACAGCAAATACTGTAACGATGACTTCAAACGAAGCTGCCGCCCTGACACCATAGACATTGAGTGCAGTGAATACAAAATAGATGGCTATTGCACTGGTTAGAATGGGTACCTGCGGGAAGAAAGCATTGAAATAAGCGCCAATGGCAAAAGCAATTGCCGGCGGCGCCAATATGAATTCAACGATTTGGGCAATACCGGCGATGAAACCGATATTTTGCCCCATTGCCTTGTTTGCATAATCAAATACCCCCCCTGCTTTGGGAATGGCACAGGCAAGCTCTGCATAGCTGAATGTAAATGTGACATACATCAGCATGATGGTTAATGTGGCGACAGCCATGCCGCCTGTACCTCCTTTTTCCAGTCCGAGATTCCAACCAAAATACATGCCTGAAATCACGTACCCTACTCCAAGCCCCCACAACATAAAGGGCGTTAGTGTCTTCTTTAAACCCTTGTTTTGTGACATTTGATTCGTATTTTTACCTACTTATAAATATAGGATAAAATACCAAAGTTCTTCCTTACAAATTCATGCCACCCGAGACTTCTATGCGCTGTCCGTTTATCCAGCGGGCATCTTCGGTACACAAGAATGCAACCACGCCACCGATATCGTCCGGCAAACCGACACGTCCCAGAGCGGTCAGGCTTGCGATATTCGCATTTACATCGTCATTATCTCTTACATGACCACCACCAAAGTCTGTCTCTATCGCTCCGGGAGCAACAACATTTGCGCCAATGCGTCTTGGGCCCAACTCTTTGGCAAGATACCTTGTGAGCACTTCAACGGCGCCTTTCATTGAACCGTAAGCGGAAGATCCCGGAAAAGAGAACCGCGCAAGTCCCGACGAGATATTGATGATGCGACCTCCGTCATTGATAATTGGCAATGATTTCTGAGTCAGAAAAAATACACCTTTGTAATGGATGTTTAAGGCGGTATCAAACTGCTCCTCTGTAGTTTCCGCAAAGGAAGCATAAAGCGCAGTTCCGGCATTGTTGATCAGGAAGTCAAAATGGTCTGTATTAAATGTGTTTGTTAAGGTCTCCTGCACCTTGATGATGAAGGCATCAAAACTGCTGATCTCGCCTGCGCTGAATTGAAGCGCTGCTGCTTTCTGTCCCAGCTGCTCAATTTCTGCGACAACCTGCTGCGCCTCATCATGTTTACTGTTGTAAGTCAGGATTACGTCGATTCCTCTTTTTGCCAGGCTTAAAGCCATATTTTTGCCGAGGCCACGGCTGCCGCCGGTTACCAAAGCTATTTTACTGTTATTTGTCATTGTAATTTTCTTTTAAATGATGAACAGGACAAATATCAGCAGCATTGGTGTCAGGAGGTTTGCGAACATCAATCCAATGTTTGCAAAAATCAAATCATTGCTGGTACAACAAGCGGGATAAGCCGCCCTTCACGACCTGAAGGCAACAGGGGTCAGTGCGGTCTGCTTCCGGAAGAAATTTGAAAAATGGGCAACCTCTTCAAATCCAAGGCAATAAGCAATTTCTGAAATGTTCCAGTCGGTCTGTTTCAAAAGGATCTTGGCTTCCTGCAAAACCCTGCCGCTAATGATGTCGGTAGTGGTTTTTCCGGTATGCTCTTTCAATACTTTATTGAGGTGGTTTACATGAACAGCGAGTCTTTCTGCATAATCTTTTGCCGTGCGCAACCCAATCTTCTGGTGCGGGGATTCTATAGGGAATTGTCTTTCCAAAAGCTCTATGAATAATGAGGACACACGTGCTGATGCCGTGTGCGAAGGATATAGTGCCGTTGCAGGCTGCAGCTTCTGTCCATAATGGATCAGCTCCAGTACATAATTGCGCAGCAGGTCATATTTGTAAGCATAATCTGAAGATAGCTCCTTATGCATTTTCTTGAAAATGAATGCGATGTCTTCTGCCTCCTCATCTGTAAGCTGGAAGACCGGATAACCCCCCGGCTGGTAGATGGGCAGCTGCTCCAGCTGGATGCCGCTTTTGTTCTGAACCAAAAAATCGGGAGTAAAAATGCAGAAATTGCCGGACTGGTTTTCATCCTGCGGCAGCCAGTTGTAGGGGATTTTTGGCGTAGCAAACAGCAGGCAGTTTTTTTCGATATCGATCACCTTGTCGGCATATTCGGCTCTATTGCGCCCGCTGATCATACTGATCTTATAATAAGCCCTCCGGTTATAAGGCATCACCATTTTATCTTTTTTCCTGGCCAGCAGCTCGTCCAGTTTAAATACATTGAAATGGCCTATTTCCTTATTGATCCCTTCGGGAATGAGCGAAGAGGTCTGCTGATAAAATTCTTCCAGTGAAGTTGTATCCATCGGGGTCCGGATTTGCAAAATTCAAATGTAAGCAAATATAAATTATTTGATCAGCATTTGCTCAAACGCAAGGCTGTCCCCGTTGAAAACGTTGAAATCTACCACATGGTTTATGCCTGAGATCTTTGCCTTGTCTGAATGCTGCCAAAAGTGCCAGCTGGCCATATTTACTTTCAACCTTGGCTGATGGTAATGCGCTACCCAGAGCGGATACTCGTCAAAATGGCCTTTCAGGTAATCATTGTAAAAGGAAAGACCTGTGTAAATGATGGGTTTTACGTTTGTTTTCTTTTCGATGTGTGTCAGAAATACCTGCAGTTCAATGCGCATTTTGGAAGCAGCAACTCCGTTTAACTCTTCTATATCTACTACTGGCGGTAAGTCTCCGACTTCAAACTTTACGGTCTGCAGGAAAAACCTGGCCTGCCATTCTCCTGATTTTTTAGGCTTGAAATAGTGATAGGCACCACAGGTAATCCCTGCCTTTGGCGCTTCACGCCAGTTGCGCTGGAAATAAGGATCTATGTTAAACATGCCCTCTGTCGCTTTGATAAAAGCAAATTTGATCCGGACATCATCATCTTCCATGGCTTTTACCTTTTTCCAGTCGATCTTGCCCTGGTAGTAAGAAACGTCTATGCCGTGTATGGTGTATCCTTTTGGTATGCGGATGTCAAAGCTGCTGTAAGTGCGGTAGTTTGGGTCCTCGCCGATGTCTTTGATCCAGCGCCAGCTGGAGGTAAAGCCTTTTATAATGTACCCATAATATAAGGGAGAGAACAACACAAGCAGCAGGGCTGCTATGGCAAATTTCCATTCGGGTGACAAGGCCTTTTTCTTTTTAACAGCCCGTTTTCTTGCAACTGGCTTTTTACGGGGCGCTGAGGCTGATGTGGCGTTTATAGTTTTTCGTTTTGCAGGCGGCATGATGGCTGCAAAAGTACAATTTTATAGCAAAAGTCCTTTAAGCTGTACAATTGCATAATCACCCTGATTGCCTATCGCCTTCATAATCTCCTCACGCATCTGTTTATTATTTACCTCTTTACCCTTTTTTGGCGGGGCAATCTTTTTTGTATCTACTGCCTGCTCGCTAATTTTTGTCGCAAACCAGCTTACATGCTCATGCGGTACGGCAACCCCAAGGATCATTCCGGGCAAGCCATTAAAAGACTCCGGACCGCCAGGAACATGAATCCGGTCGGTATAGAATGCAACTACATAGATGGAATCGAGCATAATCCCGTTTGCCCTCCGGCACTTGTAACCCGCAATTTCCCTGGTCTCTTCCGTTATTTTCCATCTGATCTTACGGATGGTATCTTTTACAAGATAAGTACGTTCATAAAATTCCTTCTGAATGGTACTTGTGCCATTTTTTACATCTGAAAAAATAATATTGAGCTGGTTGGCCATGGGGCTGTCATACCACCAGTGTACGTTTGTTTCAGCTGCAACAGGGGTAAAAAGCATGGTATTTCCATCAAAAGTCAAGGTGCTCTTCAGTTTTCTGAATTGAGGTTCGGTCCGCAAATAACGTTCATAATACGGCTTGTTCTCCAGCGTGTTTTTAGTCACTTTCTTTTTCACCAGGGCAAACATATTGGCTGTTCTTTCAAATTCTATTACCCCGCTTGTGATAAAATGCCTGTTTTGCGCATATATTGAATTCCCCGGGAAGGCAAAAAAGCATGCGATTAATATAAAGAGCTGTTTCATGATTGTTGCTTTTGAAGTGATTTGCCAAACTTTGTATAATCCCAGGTAAGTGAAAATATAAAATACCTTTTAATGGTCGTATTCCGGGATTCGATAAAACCACTTGTCGAACTGTCACGCCTGTATCCGGTATTCTGGTTGAGCAAGTCATTGCCGCGAAGGGTCAGCTTCAGGTTCTCTTCCTTCAGGAAAGACTTACCGATATAGGAATTGACCAGCAATTGCTCAAAACTACGGTCAAAGACCTTATTTTTTGCGTTATATTTATAATTAAGATCCGATCCTATAAAAAAGTTGTACGGCAGCTTGGTGTAAAAATTAAAACTGCTAAAAAAGCCTTTTGTATTGTTGTCCACTGATTGCAGCGAGGATGAACTGGCCGTATAATTTGGTCCTATGCTAAAGCCATATGAATAAGTCGTCTTGTTTTTCGCTATGTCGACCTGGGGTTTGTATTCTACATTACTGATCTTATTCAGCTTATTGTTGACATAATTAAAATAGGTACTTCCATTGATAGTGGTGCTAATATAAAGTATGAAATCAAGTTTTGTGGCATGCCCGTATACCTCTGCATAAACATTCCAGCTACTGGGGTTTTTACCCTTTAGATTGGAATATTGCAGCGTATTTATACCGGCCGAATCAGTGAGCCTGTTGCTGACAATGGCATTCATAGAAGTGCCGTAGCTGCCACGGAAATTAATCCCCTGATCGAGCGTAGGTTGATAAACCCTGTAATAATAGGAAAAACGGTTGTCAAATTGTGGTCTCAGCGCCGGATTACCCAAAGTGATGTTCAGCGGGTCAGAATTCTGCCTCAGCGGTTGCAGCTGGGCTAGATAAGGAGTTCTTGTGTTACCGGTATAGTCAAAAGACAAAGAAGCAGCCTTACTCAGCTGGTATCTGAAATTGGCAGCCGGCCGCCAGATTAAGAAATTCCGATTCAGCGCACCGCCTGCGAACAGATCCTTTTGCTCATACTCAGAATTGGTAATACTCGTGCTAGCATTTGCAAAAACTTTACCCGCACTGTAGCTCAGATTCAAACTATATATATTAGACAAGGTAATCAATCTGTACTCACTGCTAAAAGCAGAGTCCAGCTGATCGTAAACACTTGCAGAAGGACTGTTAAAAGACCTGCGGTCTTCGTCATTCATTCTTCTTGCAAAAGCATAGGTTGTAGAAACCGATAAAGCCTTTGTAATCACGTCAGTGTAGGAAAGAGATGTTGTAAACCCGTTATTCCTGGTTGCCGAAGGTTTATACTGGTCTATAGTATTCGTACTGTCAATTACACCCTGCTCATTAAAATAGTTTACATCCGATTTGAGATAACCCTTTCTATTTGCCTCACTATAATCAGTGTATACATTCAGAGACAGACTTCTTCCCTTCTTTTTCAGGCGCTTTATATAACTTGCGCTTAAAGTAACAGACAAACTTTCACTCTCGTCGTTATTAAGTACCTTGCTGGCATTCTGTAATATGCCGTTACCTCTGACCGTACTTCCTATATTAGAATCCTCATTGTTACTATTGGTCTTATAACCATTAAAATAGGCACTAAAATCAGAAGTTGAGTCCAGTTTGGAGGAAAAACTTCCATTGAAGCCCTGGTTAAGGGAATAGCTGTGAGATGTTCTGTCATCGGTGCTCCGGTTGAAATTTCCGGGCAGATTATTCTGGGTCAGGCTATTTCTTTCTCCGTCTGTGGTCAAAGCCCCTGCCTTATAGTTCATGTTAACAGAATGCTTATCCTGATTCCATTTACTGTCATAATGCGCCCCCGCATCACGCGCAAGCGGAATGCCATTACCACCGTAATCACCCTGGCTATAACCGCTTCCGAATTTATTATTATCCGCTCCGCTCAGCCCGACCTTACCTGTATTGCCAAGATTACCATAGGCAGAAAATTTTTGTTTAGGACTAAATTTATTGAACATGAGCTGTCCGTAGTAAAAATCATCAGTACCATAACCTCCTTCTGCTTTTCCAAAAAGCCCTTTCTTCTTATCTTCCAATAATACAATATTGATCGTTTTCACCTTAACTCCATCCTCTATGCCAGTCAGCTTGGCCTGCTCACTTTTCTGATCGTAAACCTGTACCTTACTCACCATATCGGCGCGGAGATTCTTTGTCACCAGTGCCGGATCATCACTAAAGAACTCTTCGCCGTCAACCAGAACCTTACTCACAGGTTCACCCTGAAAAATGATCACTCCGCTTTGATTGATCTTCATCCCCTGCAACTGTTTCAGCAAATCTTCTACTTTCGCATTTTTCTGGGTTGCGTAGGCTGCCGCATTGAACTCAGTAGTATCGCCTTTAATTTTTATGGCAACTACCCTGGCCTTGATGATCACCTCATTCAACAGTTTGGATTGCAGTATCATCCGGATACTTCCGAAGTTATACCGGGGCTTGGCTGCATCAAGCGTAAATTGCTCTACAAAATCCGCATAGTCCGGATAAGTGACCATAATCACGAATTTACCAGGCTTAAGATTGTTAAGCCCAAAAACGCCCTTTTTGGTATAAGTGAATTTTTGAAGAATGGAATCTTTGGCACTGATCACACTTACCGTGGCATCGTCAATTTTCGCATTTGTAGTGGTATCAATGACCACACCTTGTACAGAATAATTGTTTTGTGAAAATACAGGAAAGGAAAAAAAACAACAGACAATGAATGCGAAGATCCTAAAGTTCATGAGTGCGCTAATTGGTTAACGCAATGTAAAACTAAAAACCTAGTTTATCAGCTCCGGGCAGCAATGTAACAAAAATAAAACATGTCGGACTAATATTTTAGTTGCGCAACTAAAATATTAGTTCTATATTAGATTATGATTCTGACAAACTTGTCTTTAAGACCTATAATGAATCAGTATTTTAAACAAAGCATACATATATAGTCATAAATTACATGAAAGAATTAACCAAAGCAGAAGAGCAGATCATGCAGGTGTTGTGGGAATTGAAACAGGCATTTGTAAAGGATGTGGTAGAACACTTGCCAAAGCCCAAACCCGCTACAACCACGGTTTCTACCATCATCCGTATTCTGGAGGGCAAAGGTTTTGTGGACCATGAAGCTTTCGGCACTACACACAGGTATTTCCCTATTGTCGGGATTGAGGACTATAAAGCTTTTGCCGCGGGTAAATTACTGAACAGTTACTTTGGCAATTCTGTAGAAAAAATGTTTTCCTTCTTTCTGAAGCAGGAAAAAGTGGACTTAAAAGAGGCTGACGAAATCCTTAAATTAATTGAAGACCTTAAAAAGAAACAACAATGAACGCGCTCATCTATTTATTGCAGGTAAACGTTTACCTGCTCCTGTTTTACTTCTTCTATTTTGTAATCCTCCGCAATGAGACTTTCTTTAAAATGAACCGCTTTTATCTGGTGGGTTCTGCGCTGTTCTCACTGATCATTCCGGCAATGAAAGCGGACTGGATTAAAGATTTGTTTATTACAGAAAAAGTACAGGAATTTACCCAATCGGTCAACTACGCTGTCATCGCACCGGAAATTGAACAACTTAATGTGACCGCTGCAGTGTCTGCAGACCAGCCCTGGCTGACAACTACGGAATGGCTTTGGTTAATTTATGCAGTGGTGAGCCTGGTTTTCCTGATCAATTTCCTGAGAAAGCTTTATCAGGTAAACAGCACTTTCAAAATAAAATTAAAAGGCCGTGCTTTTTCCTTTTTTGGGAAGATAGCTGTAGACGAAGAACTGGAAGGTAAAGAGATAATAATAAAACATGAACTCGTCCATGCCAGGCAATGGCACTCGGCCGATGTGATCTTTTTTGAGATCTTTCTGGCGATGAACTGGTTCAACCCTATTGCATATCTCTATAGAAACGCCATAAAAAACATACATGAATTCATCGCAGATGATTCAGCGGCATCAACACTGGAAGACAGATCAGCATATGCGCTCTTGCTGGTCTCCAGTGTTTTTAATACACAACCGCAAAGATTAACCAACAATTTTTTTAACCAATCTTTATTAAAAAGGAGAATTATCATGTTACACAAAACAAAATCTCGCAAGGTTGCCATACTAAAGTATGGGCTCTCAGTACCTCTTTTTGCCATTATGATCATCTTTTCATCTGCAATGGTTGGCAAATCTCAGATCGTTCAGCAGGCATCGGTAAACATCGAGCAACATCTTGCTAAAGTATCGGTGATATCGCTAAGTCCGGACGATAAAACGGATAAAAAATTGCCTGCAGCAAAAAAGGCAGCAACTGCAGTCCCCACAGACAAAGTGTACACCTACAAGATGGTAGATACTATGGCAGAATATCCTGGCGGTCAGCAAAGTTTGTATGAATATTTTAAATCGCAGTTTAAATATACTAGAGAAGCCAAGGAAAAGGGAATGAAAGGGCAACTTGTTGCCAGGTTCATTGTGGAGAAAGATGGCTCGTTGTCAAATATTAAGATCCTGAGCGATCCCGGTTTTGACACTGGTATTGAGGCCATGAGATTATTGCAAATGTCAGCTGTCTGGAAGCCGGCTTACCTGAGCAAAAAAGCAGTGAGGTCGGTTGTCGACTTTCCTGTAAATCTTTATTCACCAAGATACCTGATGCCGGAAAAAGATGCCGCTGAGAAACTCAAGATAAGCACGAAAGATACAATCGTGGTATTTGACAGGCGCGAAACACTCCATCTAGACGATAGACCAAGGCCAACATCCGCTTCATTTCCTGGAGGTGTGGCAGCGTTTAGCAAATATGTAAGTGAGAATATGAGATATCCCGAAGAGGCTCGTAAGAATAACATTTCTGGTATTGTAAGCATTGCTTTTGCGGTAAACAAAGACGGAAGTATAAATAACATTACGGTGCCGGAAGGAATTGGATATGGTTGTGATGAGGAGGCTATCAGGCTAATTAAGAATTCACCAAAGTGGATTCCTGGCCATTATCCAGATGGAAGTCCCGAACGGATGGGCTACTCAATGTACATCATTTTCCAGGCAGGCAAGAACAATTAACCATAGAGACTACCAACAACCTATAATTGTCGATTCCTAAAAGAGCTATACACTAAAAACAGTGTATGGAAACAAAAGAAACAGAATTCATTTTCACAGAAAGGACAAATAAGAACCAATGTTTTGATAAGCGTTTAATCAAATATATTGTAGCTCTTGCAGAA
>NZ_DATHGC010000115.1:0-13310 GCF_035317785.1 Pedobacter sp.
TAGCAGGTTCCTGTGCATGACTGGGCAGATTGTCGGGCAGGAAGTGAAAAAGAAATCAGCCACATAGATCACGCCGTCAAAATCCTTTTCGGTAACGATGGCACTATCCTGGTTAAACAGTTTAAAGTGAGGAATAGTCCTGAAAATGGAATCTGTAACCATCTTGCCATCCACCACCTTTTCAGAAGTTTCCAACTGTAAAAAAGGCAGGCGTTTCGGCTCCTTACAGCTGAGCAGGGACAATACCGCACAGCAAACTAATACTAACTGTATCTTCATGGCTTTCTAAATTTATTGAGATAAGCATCAGACAAAGTAATATCTGCCTTATAAAGACTGTCAATTTCCTGTATTTTGGTCTTTTCTTCCTTAAAGTACCTCACAGCCTCCTCGTTTGATTTACCAGTGATGTCGGGTTCAAATTTGTGCATCCAGCCATTCATGCTGTCTTCAGAAGCAGTTAACCTTCTCAATAAGGCATTGATCTCAGTTTTTTCCATTAAAGTATCAATTTCCGGAAACTGCTGCTTCAGCATTTTCAATGACCTCAGCAATGTGTCCAGCTTCATCTGGTTGCTGACAATCTTCCCGTGATCTTCCATCACCACATCGTGAAACTTCATCACTTCATCACGAATATTTTTATAGTTTTCTCCTTGTTTACAGGAAATTACAAACATTATCAAAAGTAATACTCCAATTATATTTTTCATTTTTCTGCTGTTTAATTTACAAACTTTCTGACTTTCGGCCTGCTGACACCACTTTCGAGAAACAGATCTCCGAACCCTCATGACCCTCCCGCACCCAGGCAACAAGCACATTTTCACCAAGCTTTCCTAAGACCGCATGGTTATCAGAATACTGCCCGTTGGAGAGCGCGGTTTCCTTTTCCGTCTTTCCATCAGCAATGAGCCTCAGCACAATCTTTGCGGCTCCTGCTGGCCCATGGCTCATTCTCGTGCCGGAATGTTTCATTCCAGCACCATGATCCATCTTCATACCTTCACCATGTGCTTGTGATGACGGCATTTCAGACATTTCCTCACAGACCATTACCGTCCTTCCATCAGCCAAAGATAACAATTGCGGATGTCTGCCTGTCGAAGTGATCAGGTTCCTGCTTCTGAAATCTGTTCCCAAAGCAGGAGCCGCAGTATAATACAGTCCCGCACTTCCACCAGCAGTAAACCAAATGACGTTTGGGCCGCCATAAGCGTTAACGGCCAAAGACGGCCCGGAGTGCGGGCAACCCTCAATTTCCCAATTGTCATTACTAACTGGTTTAGATTCACTAAAAGTCTTTCCATTATTAGCCGATGACTTATAAACCATATCCCGCACCTGTTTACCAGAAAGAACTGAAGGAAACTGAATACTTCGGTACGCCAGGTGAAGATTACCCTTATCATCACACAACAGATCAGTTCTGCAGCATTCACAGGTACCCTTATCAAGACATGAATCCAATCCAAATCCTGCTCCCTTAACAGTGCGGTTAAAATAAAGGGCGGAACCCTTTATCTTTTTCCCAAAGCGTCCATCCAGCCAGACCGCAGCGAGTTCACCGTTTTTTAATGCAGTAATGTCAAAGAAACTCCGGCCATAAGCATGCGAAGTATCCGCATGTAAAAACTGTTGATCAGACCAGTTCTTTCCGCCATCTGCTGAAAAACTATAATATATGGCACCAGCGTAAGGATTTTTTTCAGAAAGAAAGCGCTTTGAATAAACCGCCATCACCGTACCATCAGCCTTAAAGGCCACCTTACCCATGCTTTCCGCTGATATACTGCATCCGGCTGAGCCAGGTATCGTTACCGGGGCTGTAAATTTATCCTCGCGCTCATCATAAACCGCGTACTTTAACCGGTACAGGGAATCCTTTCCATCCTGCTCGGTCCAGCACAATACTGCATTGCCTTTATTGTCCTGTGTCAGGTAAGGCCCAACTGAGTTGATGCCACCAGAATTCAGCAGCTGTACAACCGGTTTAAGCTCATTCCGGGCACAACCGCCCAGGAGCGTCAGGACAACAGGAAAAAATATAAAAACTATCTTTTTCATCACAAATACTTTAAAATATATACTTCAGGTTTAAGCCAGCATAGCCAGTCCTCCTGGGTGAAGGATTAAAATATGCAGGTTGCGCGTCGTTAAATCCAGTCGCATTTAGCGAGACAATAGAACTGTAATTTTTATCCAGAATATTGTCCAGTCCGGCATAGACATTTGCTTCCAGGCATTTCAGTAACAGCTTTTTGTAACCCAGCTTCGCATTCAAAACTCCATAAGACGAATTAAATGCCGAATTCGCATCATTTAACGGCAGATGGTCGCTGTAAAAATAATTGCCATAAAAATAAACACCTGTCTTCGTTTCCAGATCAATACCCGCGTTAACCACCCAGGGAGCGATACCGGTCAGCTTGTTGCCATCAAAGGTCGCCGAGACCTGACCTTGCGCATTCAATATTTTATAATCTTCAAACTTAAAATCCGAATAAGTAACAGCAGCAAAAGGCCTTAGACTGATTACCTCACCACCATCTTCTGGTTTAAACAGCAAATAAGACAAAGACAACTCAACACCATTGTGACTGGTTTTCCCGGAATTATTGTAAATGGTTATGCCCTGCTGAACAGACTGACCGATCAATTCACCCTTCATATCCAGTTTAAACAAAGCAAAATCATATTCCAGACGGCTCTTCCATAAATTTCCCTTCGCATTGAACTCATAGTTTATTCCCTTTTCAGCCTGTAAAACCGGGTTGATAGAACCATCCACATTCTTTATCTCAGAACTGGAAGGCGGAGAAAAACCTGAACTCATGCTTGCATGCAAGCTCAGCGCATCACTAAACGTATGGCTCAATGCCACACGCGGATTGGCCTGCGCCTTAAACCTCTTCACACCACTCTGATTTTGCTTCAGATAATCCTCCACGTCATAGTTCAAGCCGTTATAACTTAAACCCAGCGTCAGCGCAGTACCCGGAGCCAAAACAGTTTCCGACTGGAAAAAAAGCGAATACTGTGTGTTCCGGTAATCCACATTCGAATTGATGGCCCCCTCAGCGCCATGGTTATTCACATACTGATTACCTTTAGTCAGCCCCTGGTTGTACTCAGCCCCTAACGTAAACTTGGTCAGCAGCATCGAAAACTCAGGATCGTAACTAAAACGCGTACGCCCGCCATAACTCTGGTAAAAATTCCGAATATAAGCATACGGCAGCGGATGATTCAGGTCATAGAAATAAGTAAACACACTGGTTGTATTTGAAAACTGGTCATTAAAGCGGTATTGCTGACCCAGTCCAACCCTCGTCCAGTTCTGGTACCGGCCGGCCAGTTTATCAAGATTAGTCACATTGGCCTGCTTAGGGTCAGCAGCAAACTGATCCAGCGTTAGCGAACCCGGAATCTGCGAATACTGCGTAGTCCTGTTGAGCAATAAAGTAATGATCCGCTTATCACTTGGAAACAGCTGAAAATTGCCCGTCAGAAACCTGCGCATGTCATTACTGTGCTCACGGTAGCCTTCATATTGCTGCCAGCCATAAGAAACATAGCTATTGATCTTGTCCCCACCATTCCGGTATGCAGTAGCCAGCCTGCGCAATCCGTTAGAACCCACAAGTCCCGAAGCCTCGATGCTCTGCTCCTGGTAGGGCGAGCGCTGCAGCTGAAAATTGATCACACCACCTGTTCCCGCACCATAAATACTCGAAGCCGGGCCTTTAATTACCTCCGCCCTGCCAATACTGTTGACATCCAGGGCCTCGATCCTGGTCGTGCCATCAGCCTCCGTTACCGGAATCTCATTGACATAGACCTTCACATTACGAATTCCGTAAGAGGCCCGCACTCCATTACCACGAATAGAAATCCGCGCCTCAGAAAGCGTACTCTGATCCATCCGCACCCCCGGAATGCCATTCAATGCCGATTGAAGGGACACCGCACTTCCCCTGCTGATATCCTTTGCGGTAATCAGAGAAACCGAACCGGCAGTCTCCTTTGCCGTCTTATTGCCATTATAAGCGGCAACCCTCACCTCGCTCAAACTGACAGCATCGGCATCAAGCTGGATATTAAGTTCAGTCGTGCCATTTCCAACAGCACCTTTGTCACTACCAGTTTTGATCAGCTGTGTTTTATAACCCTTCAGCGACACTTCTAGTAATTCGCCATCACCTATAACACTCAATTCAAAATAACCCTTTAAATCGGCTCTAACAAGCTCCTTACCTTCACTATTTGAAATAATCGCTCCCGACAACGGCTGACGTGTCTGCGAATCATAAATATGGCCCTTTAAGACGGCCTGCATCTGAGCCTGGCCCTGCACAAAGCAAAACACCAGACCCAACGATAAAATTAAATATCTGATTGGATTCATTAATAAAATTATAACTGATAAGAATTCCTTGCCGGAGCAAAAAAATCCGCTCCATACAGGCCACTTTGCCAGAAAATTTACCTTCTCAGAGAAGACATAGGGAACTGTTGTCCTTTTTCAGGACAGCAGGATCCAGTCTTCTCTGAGAAGGTAAATTTTCCCGTCAATTTTCCTGTGGCGGATGAAATATAGAATTCTTAATACTCTGCGGCATTCCTGTCGAAAAAGGAACATGAAAATTAACTGCCGCAAAGGCATACTGCTTAAAGACCAGCGGTGTACTCACCACCGCATCCTGGATCTGCAATTTCTGGGACTGACGCTCCTGTTTCTGCTCCTTGTCCTGGGCCTGCTTTAACTTTTTCATTAAATAGCACTTCCCATTACAATGCATTTCAGGCTTGGTCCTGTTCTCACAAAGCTCCTTAGCAATATATTTTTGATTGGCCTCAAACCCCATATATACCCATACACTAGAGAGGTTTGCAGAGAGCAAACTCACTAAAAGCAATATAGATATGGGTTTTATCAGCATTTCAAGTGCAAATGTAATAAAAAAAGCAACCCCTTCAGATTGCTTTTAAAAATCAATTTATTTAACGACCAGTACCGGTTTCTTATGCTCATCGATCGCCACAAACGAAAACTCACCAGTCACGGCCTTTTCCCTCTCATCAGAGTACATCTGCTCGATATAGATGTCCACTTTTACCTTCAGACTGGTATTGCCGATATGGCTAACCCGGCCCACCAGCTCCACAATCGTGCCCGCCGGAATCGGCTTCGTAAAATCTATGCGGTCACTGCTCACCGTCACCATCCTTTGCCTGCTGAATCGCGTAGCCGTAATAAAAGCCACCTCATCCATCATGTGCATGGCAGTACCGCCAAATAAAGTATCATAGTGATTAGTCGTATTGGGAAACACAGCCTTAAAAATCCTGGTCTCCGAATTCTGTATCTTTTCTTCTATCGTCATTCTAAAATTCTAAAATAAAAGGCCCTAACTAACAATTAATCCTCCTATACACCATTCTTCTGCGACATACTATTCAGAAAATTTACCTTCAATTTTCCCCTTTATTCCTAAGCTTTCCCCACTTTAAATAAGTAGCACCCCAGGAAAATCCCGCGCCAAAAGCCGTTAGGATCATTTTGTCCCCATATTTAAAATCATCTTTAAAATCCCAAAGCACCAAAGGAATCGTAGCAGCAGTAGTATTACCATAACGGTCAATGTTCACCTTCACCTGGTCATCCGACAAACCCAGATATTCCCCAACAGACTGGATAATCCTCAGATTAGCCTGATGAGGGATCAGGTAATTGATCTGCGAACTCAGCAAGTCATTAGACTGCAGCACCTCATTACAAGTATCCGTCATGCCTTGGATCGCCGCTTTAAATACCACACGGCCGTCCTGACGCACATAGTGGAGCTTCTCGTCCAGCGTAGCCTGCGAAGCCGGAAACTTCGAACCACCCGCAGTCACGATCAGGTTTTCCTTACCAGTACCATCCGTTCTGAAAAAACTGTCCATCAAGCCAACAGGCTCCTCAGTCTGCTCCAGCATTACAGCGCCAGCGCCATCACCAAAAAGAATACAAGTATTGCGGTCCGTATAATTTACGATAGAACTGTTCTTATCCGCACCAATAACCACCACCTTCTTGCACCTGCCGCTTTCGATCATGCTCGCACCAAGTGTCAGTGCATATAAAAAACCACTGCAGGCTGCATTCGTATCAATACCCCATGCATTTTTCAAACCGGCCTTCTCACACACCATACTCCCGGTAGAAACCATTACATAATCAGGTGTAGATGTAGATACGATCACGCAATCGATCTCATCAGGGTTCACATTGCCATCCTCCATCAGCCTTTTCAAAGCAAAAGTCGCCATGTCAGATGTAGCTATATTTGGGTCATTAACAATCCTTCTCTCCTTTATCCCGGTCCTTGCCACAATCCATTCACTATTCGTGTCAACCATTTTTTCAAGGTCATGGTTGCTTAAAACAGTGTCTGGAACATAACCGCCAACCGCGGTAATCACCGCATTTTTCCTTATTCTCATTATGTGTTTGTAATTCTATAAAAAAGGGCAGGCTCGTTCCTCCTGCCCTATATTTTTTACAAAGTTACAGCTTCTTCCACACTTTCCCGCAGTACTTTTGCAGCAGCGACCATTTCTATGAGTGCTTTTTTTGTTTCATCCCAATGCCTGGTCTTCAAACCGCAATCCGGATTCACCCACAATTGCGCCGCAGGGATCACAGACCTTGCTTTTTCCAATAAGTTAACCATCTCATTCTTAGACGGAACCCGCGGCGAATGAATATCATACACGCCAGGCCCTATCTCATTCGGATATTTGAAATCAGCAAAAGCATCCAGCAGTTCCATTTGTGAACGTGAACACTCAATCGTGATCACATCCGCATCCATATCCGCAATATTCTGGATGATGTCATTAAATTCCGAATAACACATGTGTGTGTGGATCTGCGTATCGTCCTTCACCCCGCTGGCAGAAATGCGGAATGCCCTAACCGCCCATTCCAGATACTGCTGCCAGTCAGCCTTGCGCAAAGGCAAACCCTCCCTGATCGCAGGCTCATCAATCTGGATGATCTTAATGCCAGCCTTTTCCAAATCAACCACCTCATCCCTAATGGCCAGGGCGATTTGTGTACAAGTCTCCGAACGCGGCTGATCGTTACGCACAAAAGACCACTGCAATATCGTAACCGGACCGGTCAGCATGCCTTTTACCCATTTATCGCTCAGCGACTGCGCAAAAGCAGACCACCTTACCGTCATCGGCGCAGGGCGGTAAACATCACCATAGATCACCGGAGGTTTCACACACCTGCTGCCATAACTCTGCACCCATCCATTTTTAGTAAACGTAAAACCGGCAAGCTGTTCTCCAAAATACTCCACCATGTCATTGCGCTCAAACTCGCCATGCACCAGCACATCAATACCCGACTCTTCCTGAAAACGTATCGTCTCCTCCGTTTCCTTTTCGATTAAAGCGTCATACTCGGCTAAAGTCAGATCACCTTTTTTAAACCTGGCTCTCCAGCTCCGTACTTCCTGAGTTTGCGGGAATGAACCAATGGTCGTTGTAGGGAATAGCGGAAGACCCAAAGCCTTGTGCTGAGCATCCTTCCGAAGCGCGAAAGGGTTCAACCTGTTTTCATCTTTTACCGTGATGCCAGACACCCGTTTTTTCACCTCATTATTGTGGATCAGAGTCGAAGACCTTCTGTTTTCCGCACAGCTAATGTTTTCCTGTAGCTCTGGCAATACATCATTTTCATTACTAATCAATTGAGACAAAACAACTACCTCATTAACCTTTTGTTTCGCAAATGCCAGCCATTGCTTGACTTCGGCCGTCAAAGGTGTTAAAATAGTATCACTATGCTCATTATCCAGATCACAAGGCGAATGTATCAATGAACATGAAGGACTAATAATCAACCTATTGTTACCAACATTAGCAAGTAAAGATTTAAGTGACTTCAAAGTAGCCTGAAAATCGTTCTTCCAGATATTTCGGCCATCGACCACCCCTGCCGAAAGCAGCATCGAAGCAGGCAAAACATCCAGTACTACCTGCAATTGTTCGGGCGCTCTTACCAGGTCAATATGCAATGCCGTCACCGGCAAAGAAGCAGCCAAAAAGGTATTGTCTTTCAGCGCATCAAAGTAAGTAGTCAGCAGGGTTTTCAGCTTCGGAAACTGCCGTTTAATCTCACCGTACACATAGCGGAAAGCCTCCCTATCCTTCTCAGTCAGGTCAAGGCAAAGGAACGGCTCATCAAACTGCACCCACTCCACATGCTGCTCCTCCAGCTTTTTCAATACTTCAATATAAACCGAAAGCAGGTTCTTAATCAGGTCAATCCTGTCAAAACCTTCCTCTTTCTCCTTACCCAAAAGCAAATAAGTAACCGGACCGATCAGTACAGGCTTGGTTTTAATACCTAATCTTTTACTCTCATTGTATTCATCCAACACCTTAGTTGAAAACAATTTAAACTGCTGATCTTTTGTAAACTCAGGTACGATGTAATGGTAATTCGTATCAAACCATTTGGTCATCTCCATCGCAGTAATATCCAGTCCGTCCTTTTGATAACCACGTGCCATGGCAAAATACAGGTCAAGCTCCGCATTACCTTTGTTCATGATCACCTCATGATACCGCTTAGGAATAGCCCCTACAGTAAGCGACCAGTCAAGTACCTGGTCATAAAAAGAAAAATCATTGGAAGGGATCAGGTCTATACCCGCCTCTTTCTGCAGCTCCCAGTTGTGTTTACGGATGTCCCTGCCTGTTTGCGCCAGCTGCGCAATAGTTGTTTTGCCTGACCAATACTGCTCGCAGGCTTTTTTGAGTTCACTGTTGCCACCAATACGCGGGTAGCCTAGATTGTTAGTTAGCATTTTTCTTACATTTAATTGAAAAAATCAGTTAAAAGCCCTTTTTGCTGAACTTCGCAATGCGAACGGGAAAATGAAGAAAGAAGAAATAATAATGCATCAAAGTACGCTAATTGTTAAACGTATCCATCCATGATCTGCACCGTTCGTCATCCTGAATTTATTTTACTGCGTAGCTTTTCGCTTCGCTTCAGGTCAGGATCCCGTTTGAGCAAATCTGACAGCATGGCCGGGATCCTGAGATAAACTCAGGATGACGGATTGCTTTAACAAAGCTTCTTAAATACACCAAACTCAACCCCTGCTTCAAATCGCGAAAGCATTGTCAAATCGATATTAGGCAGGTCTCCTGACTTGTAACATTTTTACCATCCTTCCCATTCTTAAAAACAGTGGACAAACTAAGGGTAAAAACCTTTGTGTTACTTACAGTTGCGCGACAGTCCGTGATTCTCACACGATTCCCTATTAATCTACAATTAAGTAAAACCTATACCGGTTGATGAAGAAAGTAAAGAACTTATTGCTGCAAACTTAGTCAAGTTGACCATAAAAACCTAAATAATTACCCAGACATTACAGTTTATTTTTCCAGGAATGTACCTTTGCAACAATCCGATAACCAGTATTAACTACATCATGAAGTCAGCCAGGTATATTTTCTCCCTATCAATCCTATGCACTATTCTTTTATTTGCCGCTTGCAAAGAACGCAGAACACTGCCCATACTTGGCCCGAGAGATACCAAAGAAGTTAAGAATGCAGATGGTACTACCAGGGTAGATACCGTTTACAAGACCATCCCCGCATTCAGCTTTTTGAACCAGGATAGCCTGCCGGTTACCGGCGATACCTTCAAAAACAAGATCTATATCGCCGATTTTTTCTTTACTTCATGTACCACCATTTGTCCGACCATGCACCGCAACATGAAAACCATCTTTGACGAATACAAAGACAATCCGGATGTCATGTTTCTTTCACATACCATTGACTTTAAATATGATATCCCATCCAAGTTAAAGAAATACGCAACCAAGCTTGGTGTAGATGGCGCCAGGTGGCAGTTCGCCTATGGCAGCAAAGACAGCGTCTACAAAATTGCAGAAAAAGATTATCTAGTCGCCGTAATGGAAGACAGCACCGCCAAAGAAAACTATGTGCACCAGGGATGGCTCGTACTCATCGACAAGAACAAACACATCCGCGGAGCCTATGACGGCACCAACCCCGAACAAGTAGCACAACTGAAAAAAGACATCCCCATCCTGCTTGCAGAAGAAAAGAAATAACACCCGAACAGCAATGCGCAAGACCCTCCTTACCACACTTACACTGGCGGTCATTGCTTCGATCATCTACTCCTGTCAAAACGCAGACGAGCTGAAACAGCAAATGTATTACACCAATGGTCGTGACCTGTACATCAAACATTGCCAGAACTGCCATGGAGCCAATGGCGAAGGACTGGGAAAACTTGCTCCACCACTTACTGATACTCTGTTTCTAAAGCAAAACAAACAAAAACTGGCCTGTCTAATTAAAAACGGATCAGACACCACCGTAACCATCCACAATCAGACCTACGAAGGAAAAATGCCTGATAACCCACAACTGTTCAATATCGACATCGCGCAGCTCATCGTATACATCACCAATACCTACGGCAACAAACAAGGCATATATAAGCCCGAGCAAGTAACCGAAGACCTTAAAAACTGCAGGTAAGGTATTTTTTTTATAATTTAGGTGCTGATACACAAGATCGGCACATAAATGAAAAAGAACCAAATATTATTATCGGCAGCCCTGCTGCTGCTCATCATGGCATTTCAAACAGGCCTGGCAGCCCGCAAAAAAGTCTTCTGCTTTTACTACAACTGGTACAAAACCCCGGCCTTTGACAGCACAGACCAGCACTGGGCACACTGGAACAATGGCGATAAAAAAGGATACCCCGGCGGAGACAACATCGGCGCCAACTTCTTCCCAAGCCTGGGCAACTACAGCACCAAAGACCCTGTAGTTATTGCTAAACACATGGCCATGATCAAAAAAGCAGGCATAGATGCCATATTTCTGACCTATTGGGGCAAAGACCACTTCACCGCAGAAAGCATTCCGGTAATCCTCAAAGAAGCACAAAAAGCGGGCGTAAAAGTAGGCTTCCAGATAGAACCCTACGGAAACAGGAGCCCGCTCACCGTCAAAGCAGACGTCAAATACATCATCGACACCTGGGGCAAACACCCCGCCTTTTACCGTACGGACGACACCAAAAAACCACTATTCTTTGTTTACGATTCCTACCTGAGCAAAGCCCCTGAATGGGCAGAGGTACTCAATACCGAAGGAAGCCAGACCATTCGGAAAACACCATACGACTCCGACTTTATGGGACTTTGGGTAAACAGCAACGAGCAGGAATTCTTCAAAACATCCGGATTCGACGGCTTCTACACCTACTTCGTATCCAAAGTATTCCGTTACGGCTCCGACCCAAAAAACTGGGCAAATATGCAGCAATGGGCCCTACAAAACAACAAGCAGTTCATCCCATGCGTAGGCCCCGGCTACATCGACGAACGCATCCGTCCGGAAAACGCCATCAACACCCAAAGCAGGGACAACGGCAAATACTACGACGACTACTGGAAAAAAGCAATAGCCGTAAAACCAGCAGCCATCGCTATTACCTCCTTCAACGAATGGCATGAAGGCACACAAATAGAACCCGCAAAACCTCACAAGACTGAAGGATTCACTTACCTCGATTACAAACCACTGACAGACGATTACTACCTCATCAGAACAAAATACTGGTCCAACCAATTCGTCAAATGAAAAAATACCTTGGTCTGGCCAGCATTATTTTTGTCATGCTCATTTGGGGCAGTACCATTGTCGTAACGAAAGTTTTAGTGGCAGACATCCCGCCGCTGTTCTTTGCCTTCATCAGGTTCCTCATAGCCTCCATTTGCCTGCTGCCTGTGTTTATTTTTAGCAAACAGACCAGCATCAGCCATCTGAAGCGCTCTGACTACGCCTACCTCACGCTCATGGGGTTACTGGGCGTCACGCTCTTTTACATCGCCTTCAATATATCCCTGATGTACACCTCCGCATCAACCGGTGCGCTGATCCAGGGCTTTCTGCCCGTCGCCATTGCCGTATTGGGGGTCATCTTTCTCAAAGAAAAGCTAAATAAATTTCAGATCACCGGCATTCTGCTATCTACCGCAGGAGTCGCCGCCGTCGGATTCTTTACCGACGGAGATCAAAGTGGCGACAGCCTCAAAGGCAACCTGCTGATGATCGCAGCAATGATCTGCTGGGCGGTCTACACCATCATCTCGAGAAAGCTTGACCACATCAACTCACTCACCGTTACCTGCCTCAGCGGATTCGCTGGGACCGTATTGTTGCTGCCCGCCGGGCTTATAGACCTGCATAACCATGGCAGCACCATCTTCCTCTCCGTAAACGACTGGTTGGCCCTGATCTACCTTGGAGCAATCGCCTCGGCCCTTTGCTACTTCCTGTACAACAAAGCATTAGAAACCCTGCCCGCAGCGCAAGTAGGCAATTTTCTCAACCTCGAGCCCATCGTAGGCGTCATTACCGCCTTTATCTTCCTGCACGAGCAACTCACCGCCATACACATCACCGGATCAGTCTGCGTACTCTCAGGCATCATCATGAGCTCAATAAAGAGAAACTAAAACTTATTTAGTAGCAATATCAATCTTACCACCATTCTTGAACAGGTCGTGAGACACGAAATAACCCTTGTTCAGCTTCCCATCAACCTTTATAGCAGTAATTCCCCTGCCTTTGCCCGGCTTCGAAATCGTGAGCATTTTACCAGTACTGGTCCTCCATTTCACCTCATCAAACAACGGAGCTGTCACCAGATATTCCGGGTCAGTAGCAGAAAAAGTATACAAGCCGAGTGCACTAAACACATACCATGCGGACATCTCGCCCGCATCATCCATACCTGAAAGCGCCAGACCTTCTTTACCAATACCATACAGGTTATTCAAAATATTATCCAGAACCTTTTGTGTTTTTTCCGGCTTGCCGATAAAAGTATAACCAAAAGGCGCCTCATGATCAGGCTGATTGCCCTGGCAATACTGACCAATCATCGTTTCTACATTTCTGGCAATGTGTTTAGGGTTCCACGGAACAGTAAACAGCGAGTCCAGTTTAGACTCAAAACCGGCAGGCCCGCCATAAAGTTCAATCAGTCCAGGCATATCATGCGGCGCAAAAAACGACACCTGCCAGGCGTTAGCTTCCCTGTACATATACTCATAATAAGGATACTGCGGATCAAAAGGCTTGATCCAGTCCCCATTTTCCAGCCTGCCCCTCATAAACCTTGTAGACGGGTCAAACATATTCTTATAATTTTTAGACCTGGCCATCAGAAT
>NZ_DATHGC010000116.1:0-3786 GCF_035317785.1 Pedobacter sp.
TTCTGCAAGAGCTACAATATATTTGATTAAACGCTTATCAAAACATTGGTTCTTATTTGTCCTTTCTGTGAAAATGAATTCTGTTTCTTTTGTTTCCATACACTGTTTTTAGTGTATAGCTCTTTTAGGAATCGACAATTAAACTAACAGCATGCTGAATGACAAAATATGTTTTTTAGGTAATAATTGTGGGTATTCTGTCAAAAGCTCACGATCTTCGGTATGTTTGTTATTAATTATCAAATAATTACTTAATATTGAATGATTTTCTGTCTAAATTTAGGCTAAAATTCAAAGGGGGGTATTAAAAAGCTTGAAACAAGGGAAAGATTTAAAGAAGCAATGGGATACATTCATTAAGAATGGAGATTCTGCTGCTTTTTATGATTTGTATGCGCATTATCATGACTATCTTACCTATATAGGTCTGAAAAAAGGTGCCGGCACTGAAAAAACAAAGGATGGTATCAATGATCTTTTTTTGTATGTGTACGAAAACCAGCAGAGGCTTGATCACATTAAGAACCACCACAATTACCTGATCACTTCTTTTCTTCGCAAGTTATTTCGAAAAGAACATTTTAGCGCTGAAGAAAGCCTGGACCTGCTGAGTTTGCCTGATGTGCCGCTCTATCCTTCTGTGGAGGCACAGCACATCAGGGAACATACTACTGAACAGGTCAGCTCAACTTTAAAGATGTATATCGGCAAGCTTTCGGAAAGCCAGGCTAAAATGATCTATCAGAAGTTTTATTTAGGGCTTTCCTACGAAGAAATTTCAGAAAGTAACCATGTAACCGTAAAAACGGCTTATAATACCATCTATAATGCCGTT
Source organism: Pedobacter sp. (assembly GCF_035317785.1). Classification (GTDB taxonomy): domain Bacteria; phylum Bacteroidota; class Bacteroidia; order Sphingobacteriales; family Sphingobacteriaceae; genus Pedobacter. Next base: position 836 of record NZ_DATHGC010000116.1, read on the forward strand.
GAAAAGCTAAAAAAAATGATTGGAAATGACAATATGGGTGTCCTGGCTATTGCTGTTTCCTTGTTTTCTCTATTAATTTTATTTTTTTTGAAAAATTCATAGGTAAAATTCAAATTTCCTGCTCTATTGTCTAAATATTAATAAATTAATGCAAGACAAAGACATTGGACAACTGGTAAACCAGGAAAGTTTTCTGAATTATTGTTTCAAGCGCAACGACGAAGATGTGCGCTACTGGGAAAAATGGCTGATTGAAAATCCCGGACATCAGCAGGAAGTTGAAAATCTGAAACAAATGTTGATCCTGATGGGAGAAGGGTCCCGGAAACGGATCACAGAAGCCAATTTTGCGCAGTTACAAAAAAAAATAAAGCGGTCGAAACAAGGCGCAGGCGCTTATCCGTTTTGGAGAAAATGGAGCATTGCCGCTGCGGTCGCGCTGGTCATCTCTGGTACGGGATTGTTGTTGTATGTCAATACAGACAAACAGGTTGAAATAGCGGGTAATCAGGATATTGAACCCGGGGGCCACAAGGCAACGCTTATTCTGGCAAACGGACAAAGGCTCAACCTGGCAGACGCGCAGAATGGATCGATCGCAAAACAATCCGGTGTCAGGATCAGGAAGACCATAGACGGTCAGATCATTTATGAAGTTTCTGAAACTGGCGGAAATATTTCTGCTGATGAATATAATATTATTGAGACTCCTGTCGGAGGAGAATACCAGGTTGACCTTCCTGACAAGACCCATGTCTGGCTAAATTCAGGGTCATCATTGCGGTATCCGCTTAAGTTTACCGGAAACGAACGCAGGGTGGAACTTAGGGGTGAAGGGTATTTTGAGGTGGCGCACAATAAGGCGATGCCATTTAAAGTAAGCAGCGGAGGGCAAACGGTGGAAGTTCTGGGGACACATTTTAATGTGACCGCATATGAAGACGAAAAAGTAGTGAAAACAACCTTGCTGCAAGGGTCAGTAAAGGTCGCTTATGGAGATGTTGTGAAACTGCTTGTACCCGGACAACAGGCGCAGCTGACAAAAAACAAGCTCAATGTGGTGGATGATGTCGACGTCGAAGATGTGGCAGCCTGGAAGAATGGTTATTTTAAATTTAACGAAAGCCTGGAGAGCATTATGAATAAGATATCGCGCTGGTACGGTGTGGAGGTCGTTTATCAAATGAAACCTGATGCGGATCTGACCTATTCCGGTAAGATTTCAAGAGCCAGAAAAATTTCAGCCATACTGAAGATCATTGAGTTTAATGGTGATGTTCATTTTAAAGTTGAAGGAAGAAAAGTTTATGTTACGAAATAACAATCAACAGCATATTAATATTTAAACCGCAAACAATTTAAACCACAAAACATGAAAAGACATTTACGAAAGGGAAGCTAACTTAAAATACAGCTAAAAAAAACCAGAAGTGCTTGCAGGCACCTCTGGCTAAGTCTGGCATTTATTAATAATTTAATTTATCAAAGTTTAATTGCAGCTGCCCAAAGATTCGAAGCCTGAGGCATGCTGTAAAAACCAAACCAAAACAAATGTATAGAATTTATACTAAGAAAACTGGTGTGCCCGAAGGGTATCTCCGTAAAATATTGCTTATTATGCGATTAACCACCGTTATATTAGTAGCATCGCTAATGCAGGTCTCGGCTATGGGATTTGCACAAAGGATAACCATCAGCGAAAAAAATGCCCCGCTGAACCAGATCATCAATGAGATCAGGAAACAGAGCGGATACGATTTTTTTTACAGCAACAAATTGCTGAAAAAGGCAAATCCTGTCACCATTAATGTAAAAGATGCCTCGCTGGATGAAGTGCTGGCTATTTGCTTTGGCAACCAGCCATTGACTTACAAAGTCGATGATAAGGTTGTGATGCTTAAGGAGAAGGAACTTACTACCCTGACTGTGGCGTTTGGTGCCTTTATTGATGTCAATGTAATTGTGCTCAATGAAGAGGGTACTGCTTTGACAGGTGCAACGGTTACCGTTAAGGGGACCAACCGCAGGGTTGTCGCGGGTCCCGGCGGCCTGGTCACTTTAACCGGGGTAGATGAAAAGGCTATACTGGTCATTACTTACCTGGGCTATCAAACCCAGGAAGTCAGGATCAAAAAAAATCAGTCCAGCATTACTGTCAGAATGGAGATCGCAGAAAATAAAATGAATGATGTGGTCGTGACGGGTATATTTAACAAACCTAAGGAAAGCTATACCGGTGCGGTGCGTACCATAACGGAAAAGGAACTGAAGCAGTTTCAGGGTCGGAACATCTTCCTGACCCTGGGTAATATAGATCCTTCCTTTTATATGGTTCCCAACAATGCGTCGGGTTCTGATCCGAATAAAATACCGGACATACAGATCAGGGGGGCCAGAAGCCTGCCCAATATCGACCAGCTCCAGGACCAGACGGCAGCTACACTCAATACGCCGCTCATTATCCTGGATGGATTTGAGACTACGCTGCAGCGGATGATGGACCTGGATAATAATGAGATCGAGTCGATTACTTTATTGAAGGATGGTTCTGCGACTGCTCTGTATGGTTCACGCGGTGCCAATGGTATTGTGGTGATCAAGACCAAGGAGCCTGTAGCCGGAAAACTGAGGCTGAGTTACAGGGCAGGTGTAAACCTGAGTGTCCCGGACCTGAGCAGCTACAATCTGCTGAATTCCGCGGATAAACTGGAACTGGAGCGTTTGTCGGGTTATTATGAAAGTTCAACCAAAACGCCGGAGGCCAATATCGGATTGCAGCAATATTACAACCAGGTGCTTGGGCAGGTGGCCAAGGGAGTAAATACCGACTGGCTGTCGATACCGTTGCGTACGCAGCTTGATCAGATCCACAACCTGAAAATGGAAGGTGGTGACCAGACCTTCAGGTATGATCTGGCCCTGCAACATAACCAGCTGAACGGCGCCATGAA
>NZ_DATHGC010000117.1:0-19488 GCF_035317785.1 Pedobacter sp.
CAAGCAAGTGCTGAACGTCAACACACTGAAGAGTTTTTATGAAAGATTTGGCCCAAGGTTTACACCAAACGACTGGTTTGAAGTGGCCCCAAGTATTTCTTACAATGTGACTACATCAAGCAATTCGATTCCGGCTTTCCAGGATTTTACGACCAAAACGGTTGCTTTAAATATTGAAGGAAGGTTTTATTTGTGGGAAACCAACATTTTTGGATATGATGCCAGCAAAAATTTTGTAAGCGGAATAGCCCAGAATGTGACAAAAAACCCCTTTGTGATTAACTTTTATGTAGAGAAAGAGTTATTTCAGCGCAGGGGGAAAATTACCTTGCTGGCTTATGATATCCTTAACCAGAACAACTTCCTGATCCAGGAACAGCCAATTAATGGAGGTTACATCAATACCAAAACCAACCCGAACAGCCGCTATTTTATGCTTCGCCTTAGTATGAACCTCCAAAAATGGAGCGGGGCACAGGGCCGTGGTGGCAGAGGAGTGATGAGGAGAGGAGATGGCAGCTTCATGAATTAAACACCTGCTTTAGGGCTTAGGTAATTTATTGTTAAAAAATCCCGTATTTTGTGTCCTCACATAAAATGCGGGATTTTTGTTTGCAGCCAGATATGAGAAGAGCCCTATTGTATATTTGTTTACTGTGCTGTTTTGTTCACTATAAAAGTCGGGGACAAATAGCCACTCCGCAGATCATCAACTATAACAACGACCGGTATAAAGCAGGTATCCAAAACTGGGATGTGGCCCAGGATAAGAATGGTATCCTGTATTTTGGGAACAATGAAGGCCTGCTCACATTTAACGGAAAGTTCTGGAACCTCATCCGGCTCCCGAATCTTACCTCTGTAAGATCTGTGGAAATAGATTCAAAGAACAGGATCTTTGTTGGCGGACAGGACGAGGCCGGATATTTCTTTCCTGGCAAGAACGGCATCCTGGAATACCATTCTATTGTCCCTTTAATACCTGAGAAATACCGGAAATTTGCGGATATATGGAATGTTTGTATTCTGAATGATGTCGTTTTATTCAGATCAACAAACATTATCTTTTTTTATAAGGATGGGGTAATAAAAGCATACAAACCTGAATCCTCCTGGAAATTTGCCGGAGCTGCCAATAATCAGTTTTACGCAGAATCGAGACACAATGGTTTGATGATCTACGACAATGGTACCTGGAAAAATTATTGTAATGACCCGGTATTCAGTAAGTCTGCAGTTACCTCCATAATGCCTTACAACGGAGATACCCTGCTGGTTTCTACCCTAAAGAACGGCCTTTTTTTGATGCACAACGGTAAGCTTACACCTAAACGTACTGATTTCGACCAAGTCTTCTATAATGACAGGATCTATTGTGCCAGTCAGATCGATAAGGACAACTACATCATCGGTACCACCTCTGCAGGAGTCATTATGATCAGCAAATCCGGTAAACTCATTCAGAAATACAACTACAAGGATGGCTTGCAAAATAACAACGTAAGGGCGTTTATAACAGATAAAAGCAAAAACCTCTGGCTGGCGCTTGATGACGGTATTGATTACGTTGGCATCAACAGTGCCATAAAGAATGTTTTTCCGGATAAAAACAAGCAGATTACCAGTTACGCCATAAGGATCTTTAAGGAAAAGCTCTACATAGGAACCTCAAACGGACTTTATGTAACCAATGTGGATACGAAACAACATGATGTAAGTTTGTCGAACGCATTGTTTTCCGAGGTAAGCAATTCAAAAGGACAGGTGTGGAATCTTGACGAACTCAACAACCAGCTGTTGATGGGGCATGAAGACGGTTTTTATGTGGTTGAGGGCAGCCAGGCACGTCAGATCTACAACATCCCGGGGACCTGGCTCTTTGAACCGGTTTCCCGTGTATTTCCTGCACATGATGTCATCGCAGGCACCTATGTGGGCTTACAGAAGATTAGTTTTGATGGGAGTAATTTTAACAATGGCGGCGTTATTCAAGGTCATACAGAATCGCTGAGGTTCATTGCGTTCGATGGCGAGAACAATCTCTGGGCCTCACATCCTTATCATGGTGTGTATAAGATCCAGCTGTCCCAGAACCTGAAGAAAATAGTCAAATATACCTTATATGCAGACAAGGACGGTCTCCCATCCCATTTATACAATTATCTCTTCAAAATAAAAGACAGAATTGTAATCGCCACCATAAAAGGTGTCTACGAGTACGATCCGAAGACCAACAGGTTTAAAGTTTTTTCTATGCTGTACGCGGCATTTAAAGACATGAATCTCCAGTACCTCAAGGAAGACAATAAAGGGAACATCTGGTTTGTATCTAGCAAGCGGGTTGGCGTACTTGATTTTAACCGGCCAGGCAAAAAACTTCCCTATTCGGTTCAGTTTTTTCCCCAATTAGATGGAAAGGTTGTAGGTGGCTTTGAAAACATTTACTCCCTTAATAATGAAAACGTTTTTATAGGGGCCAATAAGGGGGCCTATCACCTGAATTATAGCAAATATCTTCAGAATTCTTCAAAACCTGACGTGTTAATCGGTGACATCAGGTTATTGGGTAAGAAGGACAGCCTGATCTTTGGAGGATATTTTATAAAAGACGGTCAGGTTGCGAACCATGAAGTGGTTAAATCGGCAATAAAGCTCGATAATGAATTCAATTCTCTTCATTTTGAATACTCCTCTACATTATTTGAACAGCTGGGAAATATCGAGTACAGCTATCAGCTAATGGGTTTTGACAGGGATTGGTCGCCATGGAGTCAGAAAAGCGAGAAAGACTATACCAATCTGCCTGCGGGGAAGTATATTTTTAAGGTAAAAGCCAGGAACCGCGTAGGCAATGAGTCTGAAATAAAGAGCTACTCGTTTGAGATTTTACCTGCGTGGTATGATACCATCTGGATGTACATGTGCTATGTCTTCCTATTAGGGGTGGTCATCTATCAGTTCTTCAAATGGCAAAAGAAAAAACACGTTTTAGCACAGGCACGATTGAGTTATCTCCATCAGCTGGAAATGGACAGATCTGAAAAAGAGATCGTACGGCTGGAATATGAAAAGCTGGAATCTGATGTCGATTATAAGAACAGGGAGCTGTCTACCATGACCATGCACCTGCTGCAAAGGGGTAAGGTGTTGGCCAAGATTAAAGACGTGATTTCATTGGTGATCAAAAACCACGACATCAATGACAGTTCACCAAGTTTCAGGCACCTGATCCGGCTGATCCGCGATGTAGAAAAGAGCGATCAGGATTGGGAAAACTTTGCCATGCATTTCAATACAGTGAATACCGATTTCTTTAATAAGCTCAAAGACCAGTTTCCTGACCTTACCCCAAATGAGCTCAAGCTTTGCGCTTACCTCAAAATGAACCTGTCAACTAAGGAGATCGCACAGCTAATGAACATCACCATCAAGGCGGTAGAGGTCGGCAGGTACAGACTGAGGAAAAAACTCCACATTCAGTCTGAAACCAATCTCTACGATTTCCTGATTCAGGTGTCACGCGGTGCTGAGTAGGCGGATATATTTTAAGTATTTGTAAATCAACTGATTGAGTAATCTCTGTAGTGGTGATGTAGTATCAGGCATTGTATAAAATAATCAAATTCCAGGTTCTTGTAGGGGCAGTGTAGGGGTAGGTAAATGTTACAATTCCCCAATCTGCTTATAGATTTGGAAATACTGTGACCGCCAGGTAACAGTGAGCTAACCAAATATATTAACCAAAAACAAATCGTATGAGCCAAAAAATTACGTTTATTTTTCTCATCTCCTGTTTGCTGATTTTTCCTGTTGCGCTGCAAGCACAGAACATCAATGTAAAAGGAAAGGTGACAGATCAGAATGGATCTCCGTTACCCGGAGTGACCATTAAGGTACAAGGTACCAGCGCAGGAACATCAACAGATGCTACCGGAAATTTTACAATCGCAGCCCCTTCTGGAGCAAAGTTAGCCATCACCCAATTGGGCATGGTCCCGCAAACGATTACAGTTACATCAGCCGGCCCGTTTACGATCGCGCTGACCGAGGATTCCCAGGCACTTGGGGAAGTAGTAGTGGTCGGTTACGGTACGCAAAAGAAGAGCCTGGTGACCGGATCTATATCAAGCGTAAAGGCCAAGGATCTCGAGACCATGCCGATTAACAGGATAGAACAGGCGCTACAGGGCAGGACTTCAGGATTGACCATTGCTGCCAATAATGGACAGCCGGGCAGTGCGTCCACAGTGCGGATCCGTGGTTTCACTTCTTTTGCCAGAGATGGTAACAATAATCCACTATGGGTAGTCGACGGGGTGATTGTGGACAATGGCGGTATAGGCTATTTAAATCAATCCGATATAGAATCAATCGAGGTACTTAAGGATGCAGCGTCACAGGCAATCTATGGAGCAAGGGCGGCAAACGGCGTTATTCTTGTCACAACGAAGCGCGGTAAAGCCGGTGTTCTTCAGGTGAATTATAACGGTTTTTACGGTACTTCATCTGCTGCTAAAAAATTAGATCTGTTAAATGCAAGAGACTACGCAATGATCAGGAATGAAGCATCTTTAAATACCAATCCTAATGCTGCTGTTCCTTTTGCTGACCCTTCTTCTCTTGGAGATGGTACCGACTGGCAATCGACTATCTTTAACGATGATGCACGCAGACAGACACATGAATTCAGTATTTCAGGAGGGGGAGACAAGTCCACATTTTACACTTCCTTTGGTTACATCGCACAGGATGGGATTGTTGCCAGTGAAATCTCCAAATGGAACAGGGCAAACATCAGATTAAACTCTACGCATAAACTGGCCAAATGGATCACACTGGGCCAGAACCTTGGTTACAGCCATTCAGTGAACAGCAGTCTGGGCAATACCAATAATGAATTTGGCGGTCCGCTGAGCTCGGCCATAGGGCTCGATCCAACTACGCCGACGATTGTTACAAATCCGGATGTTGCGTCAAAAGCGCCGTACACAACACCAAATGCGGTAAAAGATCCCAATGGTAATTTTTACGGATTATCTCCCTGGGTAGGGCAGGAACTGATCAATCCCCTGGCATACATACAAACCAGAATCGGCAACTATGCATGGGACCACAATATCGTAGGTAATGCATTCGCGGAAATTAAACCAATTGCTGATTTGACATTCAGGTCGACTCTGGGTACAAAAATTGCATTCTGGGGCGATGATGCATTCAATCCGCTGGCTTATTTCAACTCTTCAAATAACAGGACAAAGAACTCGTTTGTAAGAAGGTGGAGGAATGCACTGAACTATAATTTTGAAAACACGCTAAGCTATAGCAAGAAATTCGGTCCGCACAACCTTACGGCCCTTATTGGTCAGGGTTTCTATCTCGATGAGAACAATAAGGAGATGAACGTCACCTACAACAATGTGATCGCGACCAGCTTTGAAGAAGCGAACCTAAACTACCTTCCCCTGGCAACAGACCGCTCAGTAGACGGAAGGGATTATACCGTTCACAAGGTAAACTCCCTGTTTTCACGTATATCATATGACTATGAGGAAAAATACCTTTTCACAGGTATCATCAGAAGGGACGGTTCTTCAAGATTCGGTCCGGACAATAAGTTTGGATATTATCCTTCCTTCTCCCTGGGATGGGTGCCAAGCAACGAAGGCTTCTGGAAAGAAAACAAAGTCGTCAATTTCTTAAAACTGCGTGGCGGCTACGGAGTAACCGGTAATGACCAGATAGATGACTTTAGATATGTGGCACTGGTAAACAGCGGCAGAGACTATACCTTCGGAACGGGAGATGTCAGTTCCATTGGCTGGAGCCCTGCAGCTCCATCAAATCCGGGTCTGAAATGGGAAGAAACCAGGTCTACCAATATTGGTTTTGATGCAACTGTACTGACAGATTTCACCCTGGCCTTTGAGGTCTATAAAAAGAAAACCGTAGGTATCCTTCAATATCCGTTTATCCCGCAATATCTGGGATATGCGGGCGCACCGGCACAAAACATTGGTGACATGGAGAACAGTGGTCTGGAGATCGAACTGGGCTACCGTAAAAAACTTGGTGAAGTTGATTTCAATTTAAACGGTAACGTCTCGTTCCTTAAAAATAAGATCACCAAGCTTGATATCGGTAAAACCTTTATTGAAGATGAGGCGCAGACTTTCCAGGGAATGGGCAACATCACCAGAACAGGACTGGGAAGGTCATTTAATGAGTTTTATGGCTATGAAACTCTTGGAATCTTCCAGACTCAGGCTGAGGTGGATAGTTATTTGAGCCCGTCCGGCGCTAAGCTTCAGCCAAATGCTAAACCAGGCGATGTAAAATTTGCGAACCTGAACGGCAACGATCAGATAGAGGCAGGAGACAGGACATATCTGGGGACTCCGCTTCCTAAATATACCTACGGACTGACTTTAAACCTGGGTTACAAAAACTTTGACTTTGTGGCATTTGGCAGCGGGGCAGGAGGAAACATGATCTTCCAGGGACTGCGACGTCTGGACGTAACATTTGCGAACTGGCAAACTGATATTTTGAACAGGTGGACACCGTCAAATCCTTCATCAACCATGCCTAGAGTGGTCGAAAAAGACGACAATAAGAACAATACCAACTTTACAAGACGGTACCTGGAGAAAGGTGATTATTTCAGGTTGAAAACACTTCAGGTCGGATACAATATTCCAAAAAATGTTACGCAGAAGATCGGAGCCCAAAAGATTCGGGTATATGTGATGAGCGAAAACTTGTTTACCATTACAAAATATACTGGTTTTGATCCGGAAATCGGTGGGACTGTATTCGGTATTGATAAGGGGATTTATCCTCAGGCACGCTCATTCATGATTGGCCTTAATGTTGGATTTTAATAAGCACTAGTATGAAAAATAGCATAAAATATATCATTGCGCTTCTCGCAGGCGCACAGCTTTTAGGATCGTGCAAAAAAGATCTTGAAACAAATCCCCGCGAGCGGATTCTGGAATCCAATTATTATGAGACTCCGGAACAAGCTTTTAACAGTATGGTATCGGTATATGACATGGTCGGAAACCAGTCGAGCGGATACCTGACCAGACTCAATATATTTGCATCAGGATCGGACGATCACTTTGCTGGCGGTGACTCTCCTTCAGATCTTGGTGACCTTCAGGCCATGAACAATTACACGGTCAATTCCCTATCCGGCGCTCCTTCACATTTGTGGTCTAAAGGCTTTACAGGCGTTTACCGTGCAAATACCTTTTTATCAAAAGTAGAAGGGATCACGATGGATGCAAACCTGAAAAAAAGGTATATCGCAGAAGTGAAGATGCTGCGCGCGTACTTTTATTTCGACCTGGTCAGAATATTCAAAAACATCCCGTTGATCCTGCAACCTGTGGAGCCAAGTCAATGGTATAATATAGAGCAAGTGCCGCCGGGAGATGTTTATCAGCAGATCGAAGCAGATCTTAAATTGGTCACGCCGGATCTGCCGCTGACCGTGCCGAGAAATACAGAAGGCGGAAGAATGACACAGGGAGCTGCGCATGCATTATTGGGCAAAATATACCTGTGGCAGCAAAAATATGCGGAAGCAGCAGCCGAATTTCAGGAGGTCAACGGAACGACACCGGGACTCGCCGCCAGCAAATACGGGTATAAGCTAATGGATAACTTTGCTGACCTCTTTAAGCTTGCCAATAAATTCAACAGCGAATCGATATTGGAAATCTCTTATAACAGTACATCCAATATGGCCTGGGGAACTGTGGGCAGCGGCGAAGGCAATGTAGCTGGTATTATGTCCGGCCCAAGAAACTATGTAGCCAAAATTCCAGCCCAGGCACCGGATTATGTATCGGGATGGAGTGTAATGCCTTTTACCCAGGAATTCTTTGACCTGATCCATTTTGATCCGCGGAATAAGTCTACGGTAGCAAACCTGGACAGTCTCGAAAAAGCAGGCATTGTAACCTATAAGCATGCAAATGATAACACCGGGTATTTTGTAGAAAAATATGCAGGAAGACAGTCTACCAAAGCAAATATTGGTCAGCTGGAGTTAAACTTTCCGTATAACCTGTATGATATCCGTCTTGCAGATACATACCTGATGGAATCAGAAGCATTGCTAAAAAGCGGCGGAGCCACCGGAGCTGGAAGCCGTGCTTACATCACATTAAACGCTGTCCGGGCACGTGTAGGCCTAAATCCGGTAGCAGTAACAATGGATAACATCATGAAAGAGCGCCGCATTGAATTGGCAGCAGAGGGGCAGCGCTGGTTCGACTTGGTTCGCTGGGGACTTGCGCCTGCTAAACTTGGCTTCAAAGGATTTAAAGTAAATAAGAATGAAACACTGCCAATTCCCAACGCAGAACTGAACAATACAAAAATTGTTCAAAGCAAAGAGTGGGGCGGAACTAAATAATGATAATACTATAATGATAACGATGTGATCTGTTCGTCATTGCGAGGCACCCATGAAACAAGTTCAGGGCAGGCTGAAGTAATCTTCATTCTTTACGGAGATTGCTTCGTGCCTCGCAATGACGGCTCATCATAAAACAACATGCAGACCAAACCAAACATACCAACGCATATTATGTTTAATATCAAGCTCATTTCAAAAATCAGATTAACAGGAGTGCTTTTTGCCGCACTTTCGCTAGGTCAGCTCTCAGTTATAGCCCAGTCCGGCAAAACCAGTACCATTTATACCACAGCAGCCAATTCGGAGCTGCGCCTGAGCAAATCAGGAATATTGACCTTTAAACCCTTAAAACAACCTCTCGAAACACAGGTTTGCATTTTTGTAGATCCTGAAATTAAATTTCAATTTGTGACTGGCATCGGCGGAACCATAACCGACGCCACCGCAGAAACCTTTGGTAAAATGCCCAAAGCTGCACAGGATGAATTCCTGAAAGCTTATTATGATAAAGAAAATGGGATCGGCTATACACTTGGCCGCACGACCATTCACAGCAGTGATTTTTCCAGCGAAAGCTATACCTATATCAAAGAAAATGATGCCGCATTAAAGACTTTCGATGTAGCGCATGATCAGACTTACAGAATACCGCTCCTCAAAAAGGCAATCGCAGCGGCAGGCGGCGCTCTGCCGCTGTTTGTCAGCCCCTGGAGTCCGCCGGCCTTTATGAAGACCAACAAGGAGATGCTCCATGGCGGTAAGCTATTGCCTGAATTCAGACAGGCATGGGCCGATTATTACATCCGCTTTATCAAAACTTACGAAGCCTTGGGCATTCCCATCTGGGGTCTTACCGTACAAAACGAACCCATGGCCACACAAAGATGGGAATCCTGCATCTTTACCGCCGAAGAGGAGCGTGATTTCATAAAAGAATACTTAGGACCGACATTACATAAAAATGGGATGGCCGACAAAAAATTGATCGCCTGGGACCACAACAGAGACCAGATCTTTCAAAGATCAGGTACCCTGCTCAAAGACAAAGAAGCAGCCAAATACATTTGGGGCATCGGCTACCATTGGTACGAGACCTGGACGGGTAGTGACATGCTTTTCAACAACGTAAAACTTGTTCACGAAGCTTTTCCAGACAAAAACCTGATGCTCACCGAAGGATGCGTAGAGAAATTTAACCTCGACAGTGTAAATAACTGGTCTCTGGGCGAGCGGTACGGCTATTCCCTGATCAATGATTTCAATAGCGGCGTTACCGCATGGACCGACTGGAACATGCTGCTGGACGACAAAGGCGGGCCAAACCACGTCGGTAACTTTTGCTTTGCGCCCATTCACGCAGATTCCAAAACCGGTAAACTGATCTATACCAATTCCTATTATTACCTCGGTCATTTTTCCAGATTTGTGCGCCCCGGAGCACGTCGTATAGCCAGTTCATCCAACAGGGACAAGCTGCTTTCGACCGCATTCCTCAACAAAGACGGTAGACTTGCCATCATCGTAATGAATAAGACGAAAGATGAAATTCCTTACTATATTTGGATAAATGGGGAGGCAGCCGAGACCAAGAGCTTGCCGCATTCTATTTCAACCTTTATCATTCAATAAACAAGCGCTGATGAAACTAAAAAACATAGCCGCTCTTTTGGGCATATTGTCAGTTTTTTCGACCGGGACTGCATATGCCCAAAATGACATTGGCCTTTGGCTAACCAAGCTGGACCGTTCTGCTTTGTTTGCAAAACAAGACAACATAGAATACGCCAAAGAAAGCAATACCTATCCCACCATACTGATCAACGAAAAAGAAAGCTTTCAGTCCATCGACGGCTTTGGCTATTCGCTGACAGGGGGCAGTGCGCAGCACATCATAAAAATGGGCGCAGCCGCAAGGGCAAAGCTTTTAAAAGAACTGTTTGCTACCGATGGCAATAACATCGGCGTAAGCTATATCAGGTTGTCCATAGGCGCCTCAGACCTCAATGAAAAAGTATTCTCTTACAATGACCTTCCTGAAGGCCAGCAAGACCTGGAACAGGCTAAATTTGACTTAGGACCGGACCGTGCCGATGTCATCCCGGTCATGAAAGAGATCCTGGCCATCAACCCAAAGATCAAGATCCTGGGCTCTCCATGGTCGCCGCCTTTATGGATGAAAACCGCCTACGATGCCAGGGGCGGGCAACTGAAACCGGAATATTATGAGTCTTATGCCATATATTTTGTAAAATATGTGCAGCAAATGAAGAAAGAAGGCATCCGCATAGATGCCATTACCGTTCAGAACGAGCCATTACATCCGGGCAATAACCCGAGCCTGCTGATGGTCGCACCCGACCAGGCCACATTTATCAAAAAGAATCTTGGTCCCGCTTTTAAAAAGGCAGGTATAGATACCAAGATCATCTTATACGATCACAATGCTGACAGACCAGATTATCCGATCAGCATTCTTGATGATCCCGAAGCCAATAAATACATCGACGGATCAGGCTTTCACCTGTATGGCGGAAGCATAGAAGCCCTGACCGATGTACACAATGCGCATCCTGACAAGCACATTTACTTTACCGAGCAAATGGTGGTAGAAAATCCCAACAACAAGGAGATCAACATCATCAACCCGATCCGCAGACTGATCATCGGTGCGACCCGGAACTGGAGCCGTAATGTTTTGGAATGGAACCTGGCAGCAGATCCGGAAAATAAACCATTTACTGACAGGGGCGGCTGCCCGATGTGCCAGGGAGCAGTGACGATCAGCGGGGACAGCTACACCCGAAATCTGGCCTATTATTCCATTGCCCATGCATCCAAATTTGTACGTCCCGGTTCAGTGCGTATCGCTTCAAATGAGCTGAAAGGGCTTCCAAACGTAGCCTTCAAAACCCCCGGGGGCAAAAAGGTCTTAATCGTAGCCAATACCTCAAAAGAAAAGCAAACCTTCAACATTAGCCTCGGCGGAAAAACCGCGGTAGCTACTCTGGACAAAGGATCGGTAGCAACTTATATTTTTTAAACATCAGAACATGCGCATTAAAATAGCTGAAATCATCTTTTCCATACTGGCCATCCTGCTCTTGTCAGCTGCCCAAACCCAGGGACAGGGCTTTTTAAAAGCTGAGGGAAAAAGAATTGTTAATGAGAAAAACGAGAATGTATTGCTCAGAGGTATCGGACTGGGCGGATGGATGCTGCAGGAAGGGTACATGCTCAAAATTCAAAATGAAGGCCAGCAATACCGCATCAGGGAGAGAATAGTCGACCTGATGGGCGAGCGGCAGACACAGGAGTTTTACGACCTGTGGCTGGCCAATCATACCCGCAAGATTGATGTAGACTCCATGAAGGCCTGGGGTTTCAACTCCATCAGGCTACCGATGCATTTTAACTTGTATACACTTCCTGTTGATAAAGAACCCGTGGCAGGCGAAAACACCTGGCTGGACAAAGGTTTTGCACTAACGGACAGCCTGCTGGCCTGGTGCAAAGCCAACAAAATGTACCTGATACTGGACCTCCATGCCGCACCCGGCGGTCAGGGAAGTGACCTCAACATCTCAGACCGGGACCCTTCCAAACCATCGCTGTGGGAAAGTGAGGCCAACCAGCAAAAGACCATAGCCCTGTGGAAAAAACTGGCCGAACGGTATGCCAATGAACCATGGATAGGTGCTTATGACATCATCAATGAACCCAACTGGGGCTTTCAGGACCTTGCCGGAGACAAGAACGGTACAAAAGAAAAGGGCAATGTTCCTCTGAAAAAACTAATGGCCGACATCACCAGGGCCATCCGTGAAGTAGACAAAAAACACATCATCATCATTGAAGGCAATGGCTGGGGCAATAACTATAACGGCATTTTACCCGCCTGGGATGACAATATGGTGCTCAGCTTCCACAAATACTGGAGCCATAACGATCCTGCCTCGGCAGGCAATATGGTAAAAATGCGTGACCAGTACAATATCCCAGTCTGGCTGGGCGAAACCGGTGAAAATTCCAATGTGTGGTTTACAGAGGCGATCCGCCTGTTTGAAAGCAACAACATAGGTTGGGCCTGGTGGCCTTTGAAAAAGGTCGGCGCCAACAACCCAATGGAAATCAGGTCCAACCCGAACTATAATGATGTAGTCCGCTATATAAACGGCAAAGGCAGCAAACCAAAGGAAAGCAATGCTTACAGCGGCCTGATGGAACTTGCGGCCTATACCAAACTGGAGAGCACCATTATTCACCGCGACGTACTCGATGCCATGATGCGTCAGCCTTTTTCTGCTGAAACCAAACCTTTTAAGCAGCATATCATTAGAAATAATGCCATAATAAATGCAGTAGATTATGATCTTGGCCGAAACGGCATCGCTTATTTTGACAGAGATACAGCCGATTACCATGTGTCAACCGGCCAGCGCGGCGCAGGCAACAAAGGCCGGGTTTACAGAAACGACGGTGTAGACATCAGCAAAGATTCGCTGAAATATGAAACCTATTATGTAAACAGCATAGAGCCCGGAGAATGGCTGCAATACACAGTCGATGTAAAAAAAGCAGGGAATTATACACTTAAGCTAAGCATCGCTTCAAATGACGACGAGGGAAAGATCTCAGTAAGTGTAAACGGAAAGACTGCAGCTAAGGAAATCCGGCTTCCAAACACCGGCGGATTAAAAATGTTCCAGCCTATGGAGCTTAGAAACATTCCATTTAAGGCAGGAAAGCAGGTTTTAAGGATACTGGCGGATACAGGTTACTTCAATTTTAGCTATATTCAGTTTGTCGAATATTAAAAGCTACAATTGAATTATGAAAGGTAAAGGACGTTTACTCCTCATACTAAGCGTTATAACAGTACTGGTGATCACTTTTTCTCAATGTATGGACTCCGAGCCAAAGCTCACAGCAACCGAGACAACCCGCGCAGGCGCTGCAACCTGTAAGCAATGCCATCAGAAGGTATATGACAATTATCTTCATGACACGCATTCCATTACATCCCGGCCTGTAAAGGACGATGACATTGTGAAGGGGGACACGCCCATATCTGATTTTTATCCCTTTACTGAGCACCTAAAGGTCGCAGTAGAAAAAAGAAAAGACGGCATGTATCAGGTAGCTTATTTTGACGGCGAGGAAGGCATGGCCAGGCGTTTTGACATAGCCCTCGGCTCCGGTAAAAACGTGTATACCTATGGCTCCTGGACTGGAAAAATACTTTACCAATTGCCATTATCCTACCTGAGAGTGGCAAATAACTGGGTAAACAGTCCCAAGTTTCCAAAAGACAGACCCTACTACTCACAGCTGATAGAACCCCGGTGTTTTGAATGCCACAGCTCTAACCTTGAATATACCGCCACGCAAAGCGGTGGGCTTTCTACCGGGCTGAAAATGGAAGAAAAATCGCTGATCTACGGCATAGATTGTGAACGCTGTCATGGGTCTGCCGGACAACACGTCGAATTTCATATCAAAAATCCTGAAGAGAAACAATCCAAATACATGGTACTTTACAAGTCCCTGACCAGGAAACAGAAAATTGATGCCTGTGCGGTATGTCATTCAGGAAATTCCCAGCACAAACTCCAGCCAACCTTCAGCTACAAACCGGGCGAGGACCTTTCAAATTATTACCTTCCTGGCAACCCAGCTTATGAAGCCACAGAACCGGACGTCCACGGAAACCAGGTACATCTGATGGAAAAAAGCCAGTGCTTTATCCAAAGTAAGACTATGGATTGCGGCACCTGCCACAGTCCGCACGAATCAAAAAAGGAGGGGTTGACGGTCTATTCAAAAAAATGTATTTCCTGTCATGCCACCATATCTCATTCTGAAAAGACCCTGGCCAATGCTATGGTAAAGACCAATTGCATAGATTGCCATATGCCTTTGCAGCCTTCTCAGCTGATCAGTTTCCAGCAGGCCGCTCAAAAAGACGTGACACCCTATATGCTGCACAACCACCGCATAGCTGTATACTAAGACTCAATGATGAAAGGTAAAGGACGTTTATTGCTGGCATTTGGCGTGATAACGGTCCTGGTCATCTTTTTGTCTCAATGTATGGACTCAGACAAGGACTTGAAGGCGACTGCAGCAAGCATTGCGGGGGCAGAGAGCTGCAAGCAGTGTCATCAGAAGATCTACACAAATTATCTTGATGACCGGCATACGCTTACCTCGTCTCCGGTATCAGGTGCTGATCACTTAAAACAAATGATGCCGCGTTCAGATAGTTACAAATTTAACAAACGTTTGAAAGTCGCGATTGAAAAAAGAAAAGGCATGCTATACCAGGTTGCCTATCTGGACGGTAAAGAAAGGATGGCAAGGCCTTTTAATATCGCGATAGGCTCCGGGAAAAATTCTTATACCTATGGCGCCTGGAACGGGTCCGGGCTCAATCAGTTGCCCTTGTCCTATTTCAGAGTGATCAACGACTGGGCGAACAGTCCGGGTTTTCCCACAGACAAAGTCCACTTCAGCAGGTCGATCGGTGTAAAGTGCCTGGAATGTCACAGTTCATATATACAGCATACGACCGAACAGATCTCTGCGCTTGCAGTGGAGGAAAAGCTGGTCAAAAAATCCCTGGTCTATGGAATAGATTGTGAACGCTGCCATGGCCCTGCAGGGATGCATGTGGAGTTTCACCTCAAAAATCCTGAAGTGCAGCAGGCAAAGTACGTGGTACTATACAAGTCGCTGACCCGCAAACAAAAGCTGGATGCCTGCGCGATCTGTCATTCGGGAGCAGCCCAGGAAGAATTGAAATCTACTTTTGGCTATAAACCGGGCGAGGACCTAAATGATTACTATGGACATGCGCCCGGGATTTCCGCAGAGCCGGAACCGGATGTTCACGGAAACCAGATCCAGATGCTTGCAGGGAGCAAATGCTTTATTAAAAGTACCAGTATGGATTGCGGTACCTGCCACAATCCGCATGAAACTGCGCAGGAGGGTATCACGCTTTATTCAAAAAAATGTATTTCCTGTCATGCGACCATAAAGCACAAAGAAAAGACTCTGGCCAATGCCATGGTAAAGACCAATTGCATAGATTGTCACATGCCTCTGCAATCCTCAAAAGTGATCAGCTTTCAGGAGGCCGGGCAGTCGGGTACGAGCGCCTACAGACTCCATACCCACCGTATTGCAGTATACAACTGACATCTGTTTGCTCTGATATCCATAGGGGCTGCATATTAATTTCATAACTGCTCTATTGCGGCTTTTAAACGGGTTTAGCCGAGGCGAACCCGTTATGGACCCGTTATGAAGCCGTCATGGAGCTGATATGAATAATAACACAGACTTAATGCATCTCATTTGGTAATGGGAATAATAGCGTTATTTTTGTGATCACTAAGAACAATTTTATGCGGTCACTATTGATCCTGACAATTGCCTGTTTACTGGGCACCAGCGTGTTTGCCCAGGTAAAGCCTCTGGTAAATGCACATGCACACAATGATTATGAGCACAAACGCCCGCTTTTGGATGCGCTGAGTTTCGGTTTTACGAGTGTGGAAGCTGATGTCTATCTGATTGGCGATGAACTCTACGTTTCCCACAATTATCCAAAGCTCCTGAAAGGTATTACCTTAAAAGAACTTTACCTGGACCCTTTGCGGCAGATCTTAAAGAAAAACAAAAATAAGGTTTATCCGGGTTATCAGGGTGTGTTTTACCTGATGATCGACCTGAAGAGTGATGCAGCAACTACCTATCAAAAGTTGCATGAGCAGATCTCCAAATATCCGGAATTCATCAATAATCCAAATTTTAAGGTCTACCTGAGCGGAAAGGACCTGTTATACACACTTAAAATGCCTGGGAGGATCATGGGTGTAGATGGCCGGCCAAAAGACATTGGCGGCGGATATACCACTGATGAAATGCCGGTGGTGAGTGAATCATTTGCCAATGTGACCGGCTGGAACACCAGGGATGTGGTTACAGATGAACAATGGAAAAAAGTGGAACTTTTTATCAGCGCTGTGCACAAAGACGGGAAAAAATGCAGGATCTGGGCTGTGCCGGATAACGAGGCAGTATGGAAAAGGCTTAAAGCTTATGATATGGATTTTATCAATACCGACCGGCTGCAGGCCTTGTCAGCGTTACTGAGCAAGAGTCAGTAACGTAAAAAAAGAAACTATAAAAATCCCCCCTTTATCTGATAAAGGGGGGATTCTTTATTTCATGTTTAGGAGATCTTAGAATGAAAAATCGTCGCTTTGAACTCTGCTCGGTACTCCTTCGTGGTTCTCTGAGTACTCATAACGTTTTTCAACTACTTCCTGGTGGTTTTTAATGTAATCAACCGTTTCATTTAAGCCTTCGGCAAATTTCTCAAAATCCTCCTTATATAAAAAGATCTTGTGTTTCACGAAAACCCCGTCTTCAAGTCTTTTCTTACTTTCGGTCAAGGTTAGGTAGTAATCTCCTGATCTGGTGGCCTTTACATCAAAAAAATAAGTTCTTTTACCAGCCCTTACTTTCTTTGAAAAAACCTCTTCTCTCTCTTTGTTGTCAAATTCTCCCATGGTTGCTTTAGCTCTTGGTTTTGGTTGCTTGGGTAAATATAAAGCAATAATTGTTAAAGTTCAAAATAGAAAATTAAACAGACTGGTTTTCCTCCTCCAGCAGCTGGTTCTGGTACATTTCTGCATAGGCACCATCCTGACCAAGCAATTCACTATGAGTTCCCTGTTCTATGATCCTGCCTTCGTCGAGTACAAGGATCTTGTCTGCATTTTTAATGGTCGAGATCCGGTGCGCAATCAGGATACTGGTCTTGCCATGCATCAGCCTGCCCAGATTGTTGAGTATTTCTTCTTCCGTCCGGGTATCAACTGCCGACAGGCAATCGTCGAAAATGAGTATTTTGGGTTCCTTTATCAATGCTCTGGCTATAGAGACCCTTTGTTTTTGTCCACCAGAAAGTGTGATGCCGCGTTCACCGAGCATGGTTTCAAATTTATGCTCGAAATCGACAATATTTTGATAAACAGCGGCATTTTTTGAAGCGGTTTCAACTTCTTCATGGGTAACATTATCCAGACCAAATGCGATGTTGTTTTTGATGGTATCGGAAAAAAGGAAAACTTCCTGGGGTACAAATCCTATTTGGTCTCTGTAATGCTGCAGGTTAAGGGTTCTTATAGGGGTATCGTCAATCTTTACCATGCCGCCGTCAACATCGTACATGCGCATGATCAGGTTTGCCAGCGTGGACTTTCCGGAGCCTGTTCTGCCGATGATCGCTACGAATTGTCCTTTTTCAATCTCGAAGCTGACGTCCCTGATGGCTTCAATGCCTGTGTCCGGATAGGTAAAGCTTACATTTTCAAATCTGATATTGCCTTTAAGCGGTACGGTATGGTTGTCTGTTGACGTGATGTCAGACTTGAGCTGCAA
Organism: Pedobacter sp.; assembly: GCF_035317785.1. Classification (GTDB taxonomy): domain Bacteria; phylum Bacteroidota; class Bacteroidia; order Sphingobacteriales; family Sphingobacteriaceae; genus Pedobacter. Next base: position 17,885 of record NZ_DATHGC010000117.1, read on the forward strand.
AAACTCATTGATCCTTTTTTGAGAGGCGGAAGCCCTTTGGATCAGTGTGGTGACCCAGCCTAACATGGAAACAGGAAACGTGAGCTGGTTTACATACACGATGAACTCAGCAATGTTTCCCGGAGTGATAGACCCGCTGATCACCTGTCTGCCGCCCACATATACCGTAAGTATGGTGCTCAGTCCAACGAGCAGGACCATTGTCGGATAGAATAGCGCCTGCACCTTTACCAGGCTCATGGCATTCTGTTTATAACCCTGGCTCTCGGAAGCAAATACTTCCTTGGTATGGGCCTCCCGTACATAGGATTTGATGACCCTGATCCCTGAAAAACGTTCCTGTACAAAGCTGGAGAGTTTGGACAACTGCTCCTGGATCTGCTCACTTTTCTGGTTGATCATCGTATTCACAAAATAAATGATGATCACCAGTACAGGCAATGGCAGTAAACAAAATAAAGCCAAAGTGCTGTTTACCGAAAACATCGCATAAATAACGAGTACAAATAAAATGGCAGTATTTATGGCGTACATAATTGCCGGCCCAACGTACATGCGTACGCGGTTTACATCTTCCGTGGCTCTGTTCATGAGGTCCCCGGTATTGTTGCGCCTGTAAAAACCAAGGCTTAGTTTTTGATAATGGGCATAGATCTCATTCTTCATGTCAAACTCAATATGCCTGGACATTAGGATGATGGTTTGCCGCATGAAGAACAGGAACAAACCCCTGAACAGGTAAAGCACAAGAACGATCAGACCGAAATAGAACAGGCTGTTGCTGAAGATGTCGTAAATGATATCCCGGCGCTCAAATCCTTCAAACAAGCGGTAGATCTCGATATTTTCAGTGATCAGGTTGAATGCATGGCCGATCACCTGCGCCGGTACTACGCCAAAAATATTGGAGATGATCACAAAGAAAATCCCTGGAATAATCCACCATTTGTATTTATAAAAGTACTTGTTTAAAAAACGAAGGTGTTTCATGAGCAGGTAAAGTTAACCAAATGATGATAATTTTTTTAAACACTTTGGTTAAAACAATGTAAATACTGCTTTTTTTATGCTAGTTTTGCGGCATATCTGATAAACAAAATAATATGTCGGCAAATAGCTCAGTTGTGAATTCAGTTTTAGATCAAATAGGTGCCTCAGGTCATAAAAAGGTTATTTTTTGTAATGACCCGGACACCGGTTTAAAAGCAATTATTGCTATTCACGATACAACACTGGGCCCGGCTATCGGTGGTACCCGGATGTGGAATTATGCTACGGAGGCCGAAGCGCTTGAAGATGTGTTGAGGCTGAGCAGGGCCATGACCTATAAATCTGCCATTACAGGGATCAACCTTGGCGGCGGAAATGCAGTGATCATCGGCGATTCCCGCAAGGGAAAATCTGAAGCCATGATGAGAAGTTATGGCCGGTTTATCAAAAACCTGAACGGCGAATTCATTACAGCAGAGGATGTGGGGACCAATACCAGGGATATGGAATATATCCGTATGGAGACTACACATGTAACGGGTGTTCCTGAGTCACTGGGCGGTGCCGGAAATCCTGCGCCGACGACTGCCAAAGGTGTTTATCTGGGGATCAAA
>NZ_DATHGC010000118.1:0-3646 GCF_035317785.1 Pedobacter sp.
CCCATCTGATCTTTCTTTTACTTCAAAAAGAAAGTCATGGACTGGGTTAGTGGCAGCCTCAAGATAATTGTTCATAATTGTGATACTATTATTTGGTACAATTTGGCAGCTTACAGCCATAGGCCCTTAACGCCAATTGGTTAAAAACCATTTGGGCATTATCATGCAGCAGGCCTTTTATTGCTATTTTGGCATAATTTGTTTTTTCGTCAATACAATACCGACTGCTGTTATAATTTCCTTTGTAATATAATTTATGCTGTGAATCTAACAGAACTGCTTGTGGCGTAGAATAAACCCCGCAGGAGGTGGCTATGGACGCGTCGAACAAAACAGGTACATTTAAATCAAATTTATCCTGTATCGCCTTAGCCGTAAAGGTTTTATTGCTCATAATAATCACCACGAAATCTATCTTGCTTCCATATTGCCTGACCAGCAATCTAAAATTCTTAATATTAAACCTTGAGCAGGGACAATCCGGATTAAAGAAATGAAGAAAAAGAGGTTTGCTATGGTAGCCTTTTAATGGCCCGCTTAATTCAATAAACCGACCCTGATTAACCGCTTTATAGTTTTTGGGAACTGGGGTAGGTAGTTGGTACACCCATTCGTTATACCAAAACAATGTACCTACCGTAGAAAGAAGGAGCATTAGCCAAATCATCACTATCCATTTCTTCATCTCGCCCTTTCCGTATTATTACGTACATTCCATAAAAAAGTTGTTGCCATTAATTCGTGTAGCAAGCAGGTTACTGGGATGGTCGTCCGTCACTGACTTTGGGCAGCGAAGGAGAGACTTGCTTGATATGTCATTAACTTAAAGATTTTCAAGGTCGATTCCAATTCCCGGTCAACCTGAAAACACCGGCCATAAGCTTAGTATTCAGCTGCTATTTATTACCTTTACTCACAAACAACCCCCTCCTTTATGTTTATCAAATTCAAAGGCCCCATTTTATCATTACTCGCAGTAATTTTGCTCATAACCGGTACTTCTCTGTCGCCTGTTAAAGTTGCAACCGACGATCCCTGGACAGCAGGTCAACTGATGTCTCCGCAGATATTGGCCACCTTAATCAGTAATTTTAAAGGAACCGATGTTCCGGTTATATTTAATATAGGATCAGTTAATACCATCAAAGGCGCAATAACCATTGGGCCTGCAGGTAAGGACGATGGCATAAGCTTATTGGCAGAAAAACTGAAGAATGTACCAAAGGATCGCTTTATAGTTATTTACTGCGGATGCTGCCCTTTATTTAAATGCCCTAACGTTCGCCCGGCGTTTAATGATTTGGTAAAGGAAGGTTATACCAATATTAAGGTGCTTAACCTGGCCACCAACCTAAAAACCGACTGGATAGATAAGGGCTACCCGGTTGAAGCTGATAATAAATAAGCCCCGCCGTCGCCCGGCTCCAGCCGAGTGACTATTATCATAACGGCGTCCTGCCGCTGTCAATAGCACTTTGTTTCGCAGGCCGGAGGCCTGGGTATAGTCGTCACTCGGCTGGAGCCGAGCGACTGCAATCTTTTATAAAATACCCCAATTAATCCTTTTCATCTTAACCCAGTCCAATCTGTGTACATCTTTTAGTTAGATGTATCATTAAAATTATCACCATGAAAAAGAGATTTCTTGCATATGCATTTTTATTAGCATCAATAGTATCAGTAACCTCAGGTTGCATGGTACGCGAAGGATACGGAAACCGCAGGTACCATCATGACAGGAACCACAACGGTTATAATGATAATAATGATCACGGTCATCATGACCATGACCGCGGTTATTAATTTTTAAATAAGTGAGTTGATTTGATAAATGATGAAAAGGGCGCTGATTTGATGAGGGCACTGAAAAAGTCCTTTAGGATTTTGGGATAAAAAAAGGAGTAGAAATCATAGCTTTTCTGCTCCTTTTTTTGTATTTTAAAGGTGTATTAGAACGCCATTTAGATGTTAGCTCAACAACACCAGATCCAGTTCAGCGCTTTTTCGGGTTTATACGACCTGATCGTTCCCCAGGATAATCTTCTTCGCAAGATCAATGAACTGATAGACTTTACTTTTATCTACGAAGAATTGGTGTGCAAGTATTGTCCGAATAACGGGCGTACGGCAGAAAGTCCTGTACGGATGTTCAAATACCTGTTACTGAAAACGATCTATACCGTTTCGGATGTTGATATCGTTGAGCGTTCCAGGTACGATATGTCCTTCAAGTATTTCCTGGAAATGTCGCCTGAGCAGGAAGTCATCGATCCCAGTTCGTTAACAAAGTTCCGGAAGCTGCGGTTGAAAGATACTGACCTGTTAAACCTGCTGATCGGTAAAACCGTCTCTATAGCTATTGAAAAGGGCATTATCCGCTCCAGGTCGATCATTGTTGATGCTACGCATTCTTTTTCGCGATCCAATCCATATTCAGCATTGGAGGTATTGAGAGAGCGTTCAAAGCTACTTCGAAAAGCGGTTTATACTATAGATGAGGATATGAAAGACCAGATGCCGAAAAAGAATGATTCGGATGACCTGGAAAAGGAACTGGCTTATTGTAAAGAACTTGAAAAGTATATCGAATCGGACCAAACGTTGAGTTTGATCCCTGCGGTCAAAGAAAAACTAAACCTGTTGAAAGAGACGGTAGAAGATACACAGGAAAACTACACGCTCTCCAAAGACAAAGATGCCAAAACCGGCCATAAATCAGCCGACAGCTCATTCTTTGGCTACAAGACCCATCTGGCCATGACAGAGGAACGCATCATTACAGCCGCAGTGGTCACATCGGGAGAAAAGGGAGACGGCCCGGAGCTTGCTAAACTTTTAGAGATCAGCCAGAATAACGGGATCGAAGTAGATACGATCATTGGCGATTCCGCTTATTCCGGGAAGGAAAATCTTGAGCTAACGGGTGAACAGGATATAAAGGTCGTGGCCAAACTGAACCCTTCAATAACCCAGGGTTTCAGAAAGGATGAAGACAGATTTGATTACAATAAAGATGCTGATATGTTCGTGTGCCCGGCAGGGCATTTGGCCATACGAAAATCAAGACAGGGGAAAAAGAACGTTGGAACAAATCAGACAGACACGTATTACTTTGATGTCGAAAAATGCAAGATCTGTCCATTGAAGGAGAACTGCTATAAACCCGGTGCAAAAACCAAGACCTATTCTGTAAGCATAAAATCAGACATGCACCGCCAGCAGATGGAGTTTCAGGAAACCGATCATTATAAGGATAAAGCAAAACACCGGTACAAGATCGAGGCAAAAAATAGTGAGTTAAAAAACGTTCATGGCTATGACCGGGCCATATCTTATGGGATTGAAAATATGCAAATGCAGGGAGCATTGGCCATTTTCACAGTTAATCTTAAGAGAATGATCAAACTAATCGCCTAACAAGGAAAACAGACTCAAATACGTCCATTCAGCCCTTTTTGAACACCTGTTGCTTCACAGCTAACCATCGCGACCTCCGAAATAATAAAAGCGATCAAGTAAAACTGTGCCTTACTTGATCGCTTTTATTTGTTGCCCTTATTAAAAAGGGACTTTTTCAGTGCCCTCGAACATGACAGGGGCGTTTTTGAATACCTGCAAGCTGTTTTTTCGCTGAACCTAACAGAAG
>NZ_DATHGC010000119.1:0-4866 GCF_035317785.1 Pedobacter sp.
ATTGGCATTGAATTCGGTCAGAGGGATAGGCCATGAATAGCTTTTGCCTTCGTTGAATGACAATGGAGTGCTCAAATTCCTCGCTCTTCCGTAAAATGCAGCTTCCTGAGGCCCTAAGCGCCACCTGCAAACGTCAAACCACCAGTGTCCTTCATGAAAGAACTCTGCCCAGCGTTCATAGCGCAGGGGATTATTGCCCAGTACCGGATCATTGATGGCCGGAGTTTTGGCACTCAATGAGGCATAATCCCTTACAGAAGCTGTATTTATAGGCAGGTCATAGGCCCTGCGCCTTACTTTGTTGATGTATTCAAGACCTGTGGCCGCGTCGCCCGCGCCAATGCTGGCCTCAGCATACAGCAGGTAAACATCAGCCATGCGAAGGAAATACCAGTTCCATTTGTCGTAGTTGACCATATTGAGGTGATAGTCGATGGCGGCGTACTTCCTGAATCCCCAGCCATAGGTGTTGGGTTCAGTGGCCAGGTAATCGGGTTTAGAAACCGGAACATTTTGAAAAGCGCCGTTCTCCCAGTTGATGTTCAATACATCCAGCCATGGCTGTACCAGGCTGACATAGAGACGCGGGTCCGCAGTTTTATTGGTCCTTACGGCTTGTGCCTGTGCTTTGTAGGCGGGATCCATCACCTTTGCCGGATTGGTAAAACTGGCCGGTTTACTGTTGTCAAAATCAGGGTTATTGACCAGTGTGTAATAGCCCAGAGGATATCCAAAACGGGTAATATTCTTGTCATGAACGCCCAGGTTTCCGCCATAACCAAGTGGACGGGAGCCTGTTTCTGTACCCGTCAGGCTTAATATATAAGGCGACCAGATCACCCCGTTGAGGGTTGTCGCGTTTGGACTGTTTCCCCATGGACCGTAATTGCCCTTGTTGTCGCCGTCTACGTTCAGTTCAAACAAGGATTCTTCGTTAAATTCGTTGGCCGTGTTGCCATTGAAGGCATCTTTATATTTGGCAAATGGCATCAGTGTTTTACCGCTGTTGCTGATCACGTCCAGCAGTGTGGTTTTTGCGTTCGCCCAATCTTCTGTAAACACATAAGCTTTGACCAGGAGCGCTTTGGCTGACCACTCAGTTGCTCTTCCCACTTCTGAAGCCGGCCATACCTTGTTGTCGAGCAGAACGGCTGCGTCCTTAAGATCGGCCTTAATAAAATCCCATACTTCTTTTGTTGTGGCCCGTGGCTTTTGTGTGTCGTCTATGTTTTTAGGGACCTCCCTGTATACCGGGACACCCATTTTGTTTTCGTTGATACCGGCTGCCTTGATGTAAGCTTCTCCAAACAAAGTTTCTAATTGAAAATAATAGAAGGCACGCATAAATTTTGCCTGACCCTTTATGGCATCGATGTCTGCTTTTTGGCCGGCTGTGGCATAATTTTTCTCAAAGAAATCAGCAGCTTCGAGCGTAATGCCGCAAGCACCTGCACCAGCATACAAGGCGGTCCAGGCATTTTGTGATTTGCCATTAGTCGGACTCAGGTTATTGGCCGTCATTTCATTCCATGCCCCGTCTCCATTGTAATTGGCATCACCGGCATGGACAGAATTTTCCAGTGCTTTGGGCATCAGCTCGAAACCATATAGGCCGATACTTTTTAAATTGCCATAGGCTGGGTTCAAAATGGTATTGAGGTCATTTAAGCTCTTCGGAAAAAATCCGGCCGGGGCTTTATCGGAAGGACTTACTGAATCAGGGTCCTTTTTGCATCCGGCCATAAATAAGATGGCCAGCAGCAATGTATATATAGATTTGTTCATTTTGCTTGTTTTATCAGGTTAAAAATTCAGGTCAACTCCAAACGAATAAATACGTGTCTGCGGGTATTGGCTTACGACATCAATTCCCCTGGAGGTAACACCGGCATATCCGGAAGGGGAAAACGAAGCGCCAAGCTCGGGATCCAGTCCGCTATAATTTGTGATGGTAAAGATGTTATTGCCCATTACAAATATTCTTGCGCTTTTTACCTTGATCTTCCTGGTCAGTTCATTAGAGAAAGTATACCCGATTTGCAGGTTCTTGAGTTTGAGGTAATCACCGCTTTCCACAAAATAACTGTTCACCGACGAATAGTTCCCATTTGGATCAAGTGTAAAACTTCCGTTTTGATTGACCACTCCGAGCCTTGGTTGTTTAGTGAGACCATTTCCATTAAGGAAGGAGGCCCCCCAAACCTTTGGCGAGGCATTGCCATCGGCAAAAGGACGCATTTCGTAAGCCTTAACTCCGTTGAAGAGATCAACGCCGGCTACTCCGTTGAACAGCATTCCGACATCAAAGCCTTTAAAGTTCAGGCGAATATTTGCACCGTAAACCAATTTAGGATTAGGATTGCCAATGATCTGCCGGTCCTTATCGGTGATGTCCCCATCTCCGGTCAGGTCCTGAAACTGCAGGTCGCCCGCCCGGGCAGCGATACCTCCGACTTTTTGTTTGGCTGCGTCAGTGTCGTTCTGGAAGATGCCGAGTACTTTGTATCCATAAAACGACCCGAATGCCTCGCCTTTGCGTGTAGCGGTAATGGTCTGGTTGGGCATCATCTGGAAAGCAACATCACCGTTATTGTAATAATTATAGCCATCCAGTAGTTCAGACGTCGTTTCTGAGCTGAGTTTGGTCACCTCGTTTTTATTCCAGCCTCCGGTGACATTGATGTCAAAGCCGAAATCACTGACTTTGGTCCTGTAGCCCAGCATCACCTCAATACCTTTATTGCTTACTGAACCAATATTGGTCAGGTAGCTTCCCGAAATACCGGCGCTCGGTGTCAAAGGCAGGGCATAAAGCATGTCACTGGTAGCTTTGTTGTAATATTCCAGGCTGAAATAGACTTTGCTGCTTAGCAGTTCACCGTCCAAGCCGATGTTGGTTTCCTTAACAGTCTCCCAGTGCAAATTTGGATTGGGTATGCCGCTGTACATGACACCAGGTATAATGGTACCTCCGGGTGCGAAGTTGGCACCTCCGGCACTTCCGTTGCCCAGGCTATAGAAAGGCTGGTACAAGGAAAGGAAGGAATATGTACCGATATTGCTGTTGCCGAGCTCTCCATAACTTGCTCTCAGCTTAAGGCTATTGACAGCCGGTAAGGCCGATTTGAAAAACGATTCTTCAGAAAGGTTCCAGGCTGCTGAAACTGAAGGAAATACTCCTCTTTGTTTTTTAGGACCAAAAACCGTAAAGTTGGCATCCTCACGTATGGAAGCAGAAAAGTAGTATTTGCTGTTGTAATTGTAGTTCAGACGGCCAAAAACAGACTTGACCAAAGCGTTATTGTCTTTCCTGCCTGTCACGTAATAAGTCGTGCTTGCGGTGGGGATCAGCGAATATTCTCTTCCGGCTTCAGCAGAAATATCTGTTGAGGTTACATTGGAATCGTTGTACCTGCCTGTGATCTGTTCGTAACCTGCTACTGCATTGATGTTGTGCTTGCTGATTGACTTGTTGTAGGTCAGGATATAATTGGTCAGCAATGACTGGCTTTCTATGGCCAATTTGCTGAGTGAATTTTTACCGGCGCCTACACCTCCGATGGCAAAGGCATTCTGAAAATAATTTTGCGTTTCATCATAAAAAGTATAACCCACGCTGCTCCTGAGTGTCAGGTCCAAAGGCAGCTTTACTTCTGCGTAAACATTGCCCTGGAAATTATTTTTGAAGTTCTCTACGCTGGCGTTATCGATCGCTCCGACCGGATGGGTTCCGGCAAATGAGAAGCCATAGCCTGCTGGCGCGGTCCCGTATGAGCCGTCTTTATTGAACACCGGAATGATCGGGATGGTACGGAAAGGCGCGTTGTGCAGCTGTGCCTCGATACCTACATTCTGAGGGTTTGAAGTGCTCCTGCGCGACATGGACAGTTGTTCACCAAACTTAAGCCAGTTGCCGATCTTAAAGTTTGTATTCAGTCTTCCGCCCCCTATATTGGAGAAATTCTTGCGGGCGACTCCCTCCTGTTTGTTGTAGAAACCGGATACGAGGTAGTCGACAACCGGCGCGGCGCCGCTGAAGGAAATATTGTGGTTCTGCTCATTGGCGTTGTTAAACGTCTCATCGATCCAGTCCGTGTTGGCCAGTGTGTCCAGCTTTGTCGCATTGGTAAACCTTCCCGGGTTGATGATGTTCTGAAGTCTGATGTAGCCATCTTTATCCAGCAGCTCTCCTACTTTCGGCGTCGTTACTCCATAGCGGTAATTGTAATTGAACTGTGGTGCTGCAGAAGCTCCTTTCCTGGTGGTCACCAGTACGACTCCTCCGGCAGCAGCAGCGCCATAAATCGAAGCTGATGCGGCATCCTTCAACACATCCATGGATTCAATATCCTGAATATTGATGTTGCTGATGTCTGTAACCCTTACTCCATCGACAATATACAATGGATTTGGCTGGTTCAGTGACGAAACCCCGCGGATGATGATGGTCGGCGAAGCATCAGGAGCCCCTGAATTTTTGACAATATTGACACCGGCAATCCTGCCCTGCAAGGCTTCGGTGGCATTGGTAATGGGTTGATTCTTAAAGGCCTCACCCTTCACAGAAGCAACGGAACCGGTCAGGTCCTTTCTCCTTTGTGTACCGTAGCCGACAACGACCACCTCATTGAGCTGCGTGTTGTCTTCCTGAAGTTTCACATCGAACACTGTGCCGGAAGAAACAGACAGTTCAACCGTGGCAAAGCCCAGCATTGAAAATATCAGTCTGTCACTCTGTGGATCGTTTATGGTAATGGAATAATTTCCGAGCACATCAGCGACCTGCCCTGCTGAGGCACCTTTCAATTGAACGGTAACTCCCGGAACAGGAGTCCCATTTTGGTCAGTGATCTTTCCGCTGATGGT
>NZ_DATHGC010000120.1:0-32421 GCF_035317785.1 Pedobacter sp.
TGCTCAGCTTCCCGGATTATTTTGGCCTGGGTAACTTTGAAAGAGAATTCAAAGATTTCTTTGGCTGGCTCAATCTGGCATTTTCCGTTCCCGTAGTACTCTATAGTGGGGCCGGCTATTTTTCTTCTGCATGGAACAACCTCAAAGCCAAAAGGCTGAACCTTGATTTCCCGCTGGCTCTGGGCATTGCAGTAATGTTTATCCGTACAGCTTATGAAATTCTCCTGCACACTGGGGCAGGATTTGCAGACACCCTCTGCGGGCTTATATTTTTTCTGCTAATTGGTAAATGGATGCAGCAGAGGACCTTTCAGCATATCTCTTTTGAAAGAGACTACCGTTCTTATTTTCCGGTTGCTGTAACCACCCTAAAAAATGGCGCGGAAATATCTGTTCCGCTTTCAGACCTTGCGACCGGCAACAGAATCCTTGTCCGCAGCATGGAGATCATTCCCGCAGACGCGATACTATTAAAAGGTGAGGCCCTGATTGATTTCAGTTTTGTAACCGGAGAATCGCAGCCTTTAAAAAAGGTCCTTGGGGAGGTAATCTATGCGGGCGGAAGACAGCTTTCCGGAGTGCTGGAGCTGGAAGTACTGAAACCGGTGTCGCAAAGCTACCTTACCCAGCTCTGGAACAACGAGGCCTTTGTTAAACCAAAGAACGCGATCAGGACTTTTAGTGACACGGCAAGCAAGTATTTCAGCATCATGCTGCTCAGTATAGCCATCGGCGCCGCGATGTTCTGGATGTTTTCAGATCCTGATAAAGCACTGGCGTCTTTTACCGCTGTGCTGATCATCGCTTGTCCCTGTGCCCTTGCCCTAAGTTCTCCTTTTACACTTGCGGCCGTGATCAGCATATTTGATAAGAACGGTTTTTACCTGAAGAACAATACGGTCATTGAGCAGATGGCCCGTACCGATACCTTTGTTTTTGATAAAACAGGAACAATAACCAGCCCCGATGCTGCCGGAATGACTTTCAAGGGACAGATCAGTGAAGAACAAGAACAGCTCGTCAGCGATCTGGCCAGAAACTCCAGCCATCCCCTCAGCAGGGAACTTACAAAATATTTAAACAGACCAGCCGTATGGTCAGCCGATAATTACGCCGAAAAAATTGGAAGAGGGATCAGTGGCAAGATCAATGGAAACGATGTAAAATTGGGAGGTTCTGCATTCCTTGGTCTTCCACTGAGCAACTCTCCCGAAAAAACAGCAACCCACGTGATGATCAATGATCAGTATCTGGGGTACTTCATCATCAGACAGCGATGGAGAAAAGGATTGAATGAGGTTCTTCAAAAACTAGGCAAAAGATATAGCCTCCATCTGTTATCGGGCGACCGCCCGCATGACAAGTACGATCTGATTACCCATTTTGAGAGCGGTGACCAGATGCTTTTTGAACAGTCACCACAGCAAAAACTTGACTACCTGCTGAAGTTGCAAAACTCAGGCAAAAAGACGATCATGTTTGGTGACGGATTAAATGATTCCGGTGCATTGAAGCAAAGCGATCTTGGGATTGCAGTGACCGACAACATCAACAATTTTACCCCCGGCTGCGATGCTGTTCTGGATGGCGGGTCTTTTGAAAAGATCCCGCAGTTCATCCAGCAGTCAAAAGACGCAGTCAAGGTGATCCATATGTCATTTGCCATCTCTTTGAGCTATAATCTGATTGGGTTGTTCTTTGCGGTTCAGGGTATTTTATCGCCGCTGATCGCCGCGGTCCTGATGCCTTTGAGTACCATTACCATCATTGTGTTTACAACGACCGCAGTAAGGGCTTTTGCCCATAAAAACAGACTGTTATGAACATGATCTTCGTTTTAATCGGATGCAGCATCCTGTTGGCACTGATCTTTCTGGTGGCTTTTTTCTGGGCGGTCAGATCCGGTCAGCATGACGATACTTATACGCCATCAGTAAGGATACTTTTTGACGATGAGCTGCCCGGTACGGAAGCTGAAAAAAGTGATGAAGGTTACTTTTAACAGCGACATCCATCACTGACCAGGCATTTATCCCGCACTACTTTTACCACGTAAACCATACAGATATTTTATGACTGAAAAATTTTATTACGACAATAAGATCGTCAGAAACTTTGCCATAGCAACCATTGTTTGGGGAATAATAGGCATGACCGTAGGCCTGCTTGTTGCCATGCAGCTCTTTAAACCGGCTTTGAACATGGGCTCTCAGTACACCACGTTCGGAAGGATCAGGCCGCTGCATACCAATGCGGTCATCTTTGCTTTTGTAGGCAACGCGATCTTCATGGGCGTCTATTATTCACTCCAGCGCCTGCTCAAGGCAAGAATGTTCAGTGATGTATTGAGCAAGATCCACTTTTGGGGATGGCAGCTGATCATTGTTTCGGCTGTGATCACTTTGCCGCTCGGGTTGACCACTTCACATGAGTATGCAGAACTGGAGTGGCCGATCGATATCGCCATTACATTGATCTGGGTAGTATTTGGTGTCAATATGTTTGGCACCATCATCAAAAGAAGAGAACAGCATATGTATGTGGCCATATGGTTTTACATCGCCACTTTCGTGACAGTAGCCGTTCTGCACATCATTAATTCCTTCGAACTGCCCATCTCGGCATTTAAAAGTTATTACCTGTATGCTGGTGTTCAGGATGCATTGGTACAATGGTGGTATGGACATAATGCAGTCGCTTTCTTCCTGACTACTCCTTATTTGGGGATGATGTATTATTTTCTTCCGAAAATGGCAAACAGGCCGGTCTATTCTTATAAATTAAGTATCCTGCACTTCTGGTCCCTTATTTTTATCTATATCTGGGCAGGGCCTCATCATCTTTTGTACACTTCGCTTCCTTCCTGGGCGCAATCGCTCGGTGTCGCTTTTTCAATCATGCTCATCGCACCAAGCTGGGGCGGTATGATCAACGGTCTGCTTACCCTGCGCGGGGCATGGGATAAAGTCCGTGAGGACCCTACCTTAAAATTTATGGTGGTCGGGATTACTGCATATGGCATGGCTACTTTTGAAGGCCCAATGTTGGCGCTAAAACAAGTGAATGCCATAGCGCACTATACCGACTGGATCGTAGCACATGTTCATGTAAGTGCACTTGGATGGAACGGCTTCCTGACCTTTGCTATCCTGTACTGGCTCATTCCCAGGATTTACAGAACTGAGCTTTACTCTAAAAAACTGGCGTCCTTTCATTTTTGGATCGGAACGCTCGGTATCATATTCTATGCAGTACCCATGTATTTTGCCGGTTTCACACAGGGCATGATGTGGAAAGAATTTACAGAAGAGGGCATGCTCCGCTACCCTAATTTTCTGGAAACCGTCATCCAGATCATCCCAATGTACATGCTGCGTGCCGCTGGTGGTGCAATGTACCTGGCCGGAGTGCTGGTGATGACCTACAACCTGATCAAAACAGTGAACCAGGGTAATTTGCTGGCCAACGAACCGGCAGAGGCCATGGCTTTAGCTCCGGACTATCAGCCCAGCGGCTCAGATAAAAAGGTACACCGTTTCCTCGAACGCAAACCCCTTGTTTTTATGGTGCTGTCACTGATTGTGATCCTCATTGGAGGGCTGGTCGAGATGATGCCTACTTTTACCATAAAATCAAACATCCCGACGATCAGCAGTGTCAAGCCCTATTCTGCATTAGAATTGCAGGGCCGTGATTTGTACATCAGGGAAGGTTGTGTGAACTGTCATTCTCAAATGATCCGTCCTTTCCGCTCAGAGACAGAGCGTTATGGAGAATATAGCAAAGCCGGTGAATTCGTTTACGACCACCCTCACTTATGGGGATCAAAACGTACCGGACCGGATCTGGCCAGGGAAGGAGCCAAATATTCTAACGCATGGCACTTCAATCACCTGCTCGACCCGCAGACCATGTCGCCCGGAAGTATCATGCCTCCCTATGAGTGGCTGATCAATCAAAAACTGGACACGACAACCACAGCTTCCAAAATCAGTGCCATGCGCACATTGGGTGTTCCCTACGATTTAGGTTATGAACTGCAGGCAAATGCTGATCTCAATACCCAGGCCAAAGCTATAGCTGCTGATCTTGAAGCCAACAGGGTAAAAGTGAAGAGTGACCGGGAGATTATCGCCATCATCGCTTATCTGCAAAGATTGGGAACTGACATTAAAGCAAAATAACACCTAAAATATACACAAGATGTTCAAGCAATTTTTAAATCAGGTCGATGGAAGCCAGGTGTATCTGATCACCTCTCTTGCCATTTTTATGGTCTTTTTCTTATTGGTGACTGTGTTGTTGCTCATGATGAAAAAAGATAAAATTAAATACATGAGTGAATTACCCTTAACAGAAGACCCGCTATGACAGATGTATTTATAGGCATTTTGCTGATTGCCGTATTGATGGTATTAATGGTTTCGCTGCTGATCTTGAAAGTAATTAAGGTCTATGTACAGGAGACTTTGGACCCCAAACCGTTTGCTACCCCTGAAGAAAAGGAAATGGCCCGGCTTGCTGCTGAAAAAGAAGAAGCTGAAACAGCCAAAATGCCAACATTATGGACCAAAATAATGGGCCTGAGACCCATTTCAGAGGAAAAAGACCTCGTCATGGAACACACGTTCGACGGGATCGCTGAACTGGATAACCCTGCTCCTGCCTGGTTTATGGTGCTGTTTTACGGAACGGTCATTTTTGCAATGGTGTATTTGCTGAGCTACCATGTGTTTGGTTTGGGAATGCTGCAGGAAGAAGAATATGCGGTAGAACTGAAACAGGCCGAAGACGCCAAAACCGCCATGCTGCTTAAACCTGGCAATGCCGCCGCAAAAGTCAATGAAAACAATGTCCAGATCTCCAAAGAACCTGCTGTACTGCAATCGGGCGCCGCCATATTTAAAGGTGCCTGCACACCCTGCCATGGTGAACACGCTGAAGGCATAGTTGGCCCCAACCTGACGGATGAATATTGGCTGCATGGGGGTACTGTAAAAGATATCTTTAAAACCATCAAATACGGGGTTCCGGAAAAGGGAATGATCGCATGGGAAAAAACCCTGAGACCAAAACAGATTTCAGAACTGACAAGCTATATCTTGTCATTGCAGGCAAGCAAGCCTGCAGGTGCTAAGGCACCGCAGGGAAACAAACTATAAGATGTCACAGGCAGCTGCATATTTCAGAGATCAGGTTTCCACCTTAACCGACGACGGTAAAAAACGACGCTGGATATATCCAAGGATCATAAAGAGAAAACTATACCGGTACCGCTCGTTACTGAGCTATTTTTTTCTCTCTTTGCTGTTTGCAGCACCTTTTTTGAAGATAAAGGGTGAGCAGCTTGTTCTGCTCAATGTACTGGAAAGGAAGTTTGTTTTCTTCGGCCTGATCTTCTGGCCGCAGGACTTCTATCTTTTTGCGTTTGCTCTGCTTATCTTTTTGGTATTCATCGTGCTTTTCACCGTAGTATTTGGCAGGGTATTTTGTGGCTGGGTCTGTCCGCAAACTATTTTTCTGGAAATGGTATTCCGGAAAATCGAAAACTGGATCGAGGGCGATCACCTTCACCAGAAAAGACTGGATGAAGGTCCACTGACTGTTTCCAAATTCTTCAAGAAAAGCTTAAAACACAGCCTGTTTTTCCTGATCTCTTTTTTGATCTCCAATATTTTCCTGGCCTATCTCATTGGCTCGGATGTGCTGATCCGGATCATTACGGAGCCGGTAAGGCAGCACATATCCGGCCTCATTTCGATCTGGGTGTTTTCATTCGTGTTCTATATTGTTTTTTCCAGGATGCGGGAACTCGTATGTACAGTGATATGTCCCTACGGCAGGCTGCAAGGCGTCTTGCTGGACGATGAAAGCATCATTGTTGCCTACGATTATGAACGCGGTGAACCCCGCAACAAGATCAGCAAAAATGTAGAAAATCAACATGGAGATTGTATAGACTGCAAACTCTGTGTGCACGTCTGCCCTACAGGCATTGACATCAGGAACGGGACCCAGCTGGAATGTGTAAACTGTACTGCCTGCATCGATGCCTGCGATATGGTAATGAGCAGGATCAATAGACCATTGCGGCTCATCGGCTTCAAATCAGAAAGCGAGATCAAAAACAAAATGCCTTTTAAGATCAGCAAAAAAGCCTATGGCTATTCTGCTGTACTTCTGGTGCTGTTGAGCCTTATGTCTTTTTTAATGATCCGCCGTACCCCCATAGAGACTACAGTACTGCGTGCCAGCGGAACCTTGTATCAATTCCGGGACCAGGATCATACGGTAAGTAACCTCTATACTGCAGAACTGGTAAACAAGAGCGGCAAAGATATCGGGTTCGAACTGATCCCTGATGACCATAGGCTCAAAATCCAGTATGTGCAGAAAGCAGCGCTGATCAGGTATGGCAGCAGTGCAAAGATCACTTTCTTTATCATCATGTCACAAGACGCCGTAAAAAAGTACAAGACCAATATCAGTTTTACGCTGCGCTCCCAAAAAGAGACATCAGGAAAATTTGAAACCACTTTTATTGCACCACCAAACAACTAAATTATGAACTGGGGAACAAAAATAATTATCGGAATGCTTTCATTTATGTCGTTCATCCTGGTCCTTATGATCCTGATGTTCCGCAGCGACACCGATGCGCTGGTCGAAAACGACTACTATGAAAAAGGTTTAAAATATGATGAAACTTATCGCCTGAAAGAACAGGTTTTGCTGGACAATGCAAAACCTGAAGTATCCATGGCAGAAAAGTCAATGACCATTGCATTTCAGACGGCTTCCAGAGGAACAATTAAGCTGGTCCGAACTGCTGACCAGCGCCAGGACAGATGCATGAGGTTCGAAACGAATGAAGGAAATAAGATTGAAATACCTTTAACTTCAGTGCCGGATGGACAGTGGAAACTGATCCTGAACTGGAAAAGCAGGGATGGGAAAAATTATTTAAATGAACAGGAGGTCATTATCCCATGAGCGATGACAGACTGGCTTTTTTTATAGGCTTACTGGGTTCGCTGCATTGCATTGGAATGTGCGGTCCGCTGGCTTTCGCAGTCCCTGTAAATCAGCCGGGATGGGTTTATCTTTTATGGAACAAATTCATCTATCAGTTTGGTCGCATTGTGTCTTACTGCTCACTGGGCGTTTTGGCAGGTTTGCTGGGCCGGCAGCTATGGTTATCGGGGATTCAGCAGGGGATCAGTATTGCTACCGGCTTGATGATCCTGCTGGCGGCATCGTCAAGGTTGTTCAGATGGTATTCCCGGTTCAAAAACCCGTCTTTATTCATTAAACCCTTTAACCGTTTATTTGATTTCGCTTTTCGGCACAAAGCAAACCATCTTTTCATAGGAATGATTAATGGCCTGCTCCCCTGCGGCTTTGTTTACCTGGCACTTGCGGGGGCGATAAATACCGGCAGCGTTCAAAACTCTGTGTTTTATATGTTCTGGTTTGGGGCAGGCACCACGCCATTAATGTTTGCTGCAACGCTTATCGTTGGATTTTCAGGACTGGCTTTCAGAAAACGGCTGAACAAGTCTATTCCTTACCTGATGCTGGTGCTGGGGACCTGGTTTATCTTACGCGGACTCGAGCTGAACATTCCTTATCTGAGCCCGCAAAGACCTGGTTCACAAACTGAAGTGTGCAAGTAATTTAATCCGCTATACTAAATTTTTGTGTTTCCGGCTGTCTTGCCCATAACCTGGCATCAAAGGCCATACAGATATTCCTTAAAAACCGCTTTCCCAAAGGTGTAACCTTAAGGTCATACTCCCTCAGTTCCACCAGTCCATCAGCTGCCAGTGCTTTCAGTCTTTCCAAAATACCTTTCATTTCCGGCTCCTGTCTTTCTGAAACGCCCCAGGAGGTATAAGTCTTGCACATGATGTTCAAAATATGTCTTCGTATCTTCAGGTCTGTTTCTTCCAGGATATGACCCCGGATAACAGGGAATTCGCCTGCATTAACCAGCTTGAGGTAACTTTCAACAGTCTTGACATTTTGTGCAAAAGCAGTCCAGCAATCGCTGATGGCAGATACCCCAAGCCCTATCAGCACGTTATTTGCATGTTCTGTATATCCCATAAAATTACGGTGAAGGGTTTTGTCGAGTTCGGCTTTATAGAGGCTGTCCGTCTTCAATGTAAAGTGATCCATACCAATTTCTACATAACCGGCAGCAATGAACCTTTCTCTTCCCATCTCATACAGTTTGTTTTTTAGTTCTGCAGAAGGTAAATGCGCTTCTGTATAGCGTCGCTGTCCCGGTTTTATCCAGGGCACATGCGCGTAACTATAAAAAGCGATCCTGTCAGGACGCAACGCAAGTACTTTACTTATCGTTTCCCTGAGGCCTTCAGGCGTTTGCAGCGGCAGACCATAAATCAGGTCATAGTTTATCGACTGATAACCGATAGTTCTTGCCTGATCAGTCACTGTTTTTACAGATTCGCAAGACTGTATCCGGTTGATGATTTGCTGCACTTTGACATCAAAATCCTGTATACCGAAGCTGATTCTTCGAAAACCCAGGGCATACAGGGTGCACAAATGATCACTGGTTGTATTGTTAGGATGTCCTTCTATACTAAATTCGGCGTCAGCATGAACGGATGCTTTGTCCTGCAGTCCCCGGATCAGCAAGGCCAGATTTTCCGGACTAAAAAAAGTAGGCGTACCACCACCCAGGTGAATTTCTTTGATAACCGGTTTGCTTCCTAAATGATCGGCATACAGGTCCCACTCTTTTAGTACGGCATCAATGTATGGCCGCTCAACGCCGTGGTTCCTGGTTATCCTGGTATTGCACCCGCAATATGTGCAAAGACTTTCACAAAATGGCAAATGAATATACAGGCTGACAGCATGCTGTTCTTTATCGTAAGAAGACTTTAGGCAAGTCAGCCAATCATTCAGATTGAAAGTCTCTTCTTCCCAGTAAGGTACGGTCGGATAACTGGTATACCTGGGCGCGGCAACACGATATTTTTCTGTGAGCAATTTAATATTCATAAGGGGTAGTCTCTTATTTTTTTTGCTTTGGCTCAGATAGCCGGTCACAGGATTTTGAACAAACACAAGCATCGCCCAGACATCTGTTCATCTGCCAGTTATCCAGGTTATTGATGGTCTCAATCGCCAGCGCCATTGGCAGATCTTCTAAATTAAGAGGCATTAAAGCCGAGTGCGGGACATTTCCGATCTTGATATGATGTTTACCGGCTGCGATGTGATCTATATGTAAAGTACCCGTAGATCTTGTTGCGATATATTTTACGCCCAGATCCGCTAGCTTTTCAATTACAGAGGCGCAAACATCGTCATCTGTAAAGACAACAATAGCATCCTTTCCTTTCGCATAAAAAACTGTCTCTGCTGACAGGGAGTTGGAAATCAGGGTGATCTCATGTTTTTTATGGTTCGCTATGGCCAGAGGTTCTTTCTCTGTCGATTTTATACTATACGCTACAACTCTCATTCCATTGATTTTAGATCAAAGTTACTTGCCTGCCGGCAATTAAAGAATGAGATTCATCACCTAAGAATCGTGATGCTGATCAGTTTTTCATGTTTTGTAATTTTAGCCGGTCGAGTATAATGATCTGACTGGCCTTCCTTTCGATGAGGCCCTCGTCTTTAAAATCACTCAGGATCCGGCTTACGGTTTCTGTCGCCATACCTGCCATTCCCGCAAGGTTATCACGTGAAATGCTCAGACTTTCAGACATGCCTGCAAGATCAGGCTTAAACAAACGCAGCAACACTTCTGACATCCGCTTTCTCACTGAATTGTAAGCCAGCTGCAGCAATTGCTCTTCTTTAGCCAGCACATTATTGGCCAGCATCTTAATAAACTGGCCGGCGACATCAGGGTATTTCCTTAACAGCTCTTCAACAGGTTCTTTAGGCAACAAACACAAAGCAGTATCTTCCATGGCCTCTGCTGTATCCCTGTAATTTTCACCGGCAAGCAGGGCCGGAACACCGAAATACTCCTCTGCTCCGTACATTCCTGTCAGTAGTTCCCGTCCATCGGCTGCGATCTTGATCGTCTTCACATTTCCGGAAACCACCAGGTAAATCCCATTGACCGTATCCCCCTCATAATAAATGATCTGCTTCTTTTTGATCTGTCTTACTTTCCGTTCTGATACCAGCTTTTTTAATTCATCATTCCCTTTATTACCATTCAACAGGGTGTTTAATTTTTCCAGTGACTGACTGTATACCTTTTTTTGCAGGTCTTTCTTATTGAGCCGGCATTCGATCGCATTAAAGAGTTCTACTTCATCAAATGGTTTCGTCAGGTAGTCGTCCGCCCCCATTTCCATGCCTTTCCGCATATCGGTCCTTTCAGTCTTGGCAGTCAGAAAAATGAAAGGGATCACAGAAGTCTCCGGATTTTTGGCTAAAAGATGCAGCACACCGAAACCGTCCAGTTCAGGCATCATAATGTCACAAAGAATAAGATCGGGAATATGTTTTAACGCCATCTCTACCCCTAGCTTACCATTTAGAGCCTGAAAGACCTCATAGTTCGCCAGTTCAAGGATCTCAGCTGTACTTTCACGAATGTCCTCGTTGTCTTCAATGATCAAAATGCTGTGCTTTTTCATGGTACCTGTTATTTAGTAAAAGAGAGGATAAACTTGGCCCCCTTATTAATTTCACTCTCAAAATGCAGTTCGCCCTGCATCAGTTTGGCATAACGCATTACGATGTTCAGACCAAGACCGGTCCCCGGAATATTACCCGTATTATTGGCCCGGAAAAAAGGCTGGAACATGTTCTTCTGATCTGCCTGGGGAATACCGATCCCGTTATCGCTGATCATAACAGTACACTTTGAATCGCTGATCTCGGTATTAAATTCAATAAAGGTGTGCTCACCGGAATATTTTATGGCATTGGAGATCAGGTTGATCATGCAGTTCCGCAGTAAATTCTGGTCCAGGTTCACCATACTTTCCAGGCCCGTGTGCTGGTAAATAATATTCTGGTCTTCTTTGGCGATCATCTGCATCTCCTCGGTAACTTCTTCAGATAGTTTGACCAGGTCAAAGGAAGTAAAAGCCGGTTCAACCCGGCCGGCCTCCAGCCTTTCCAGGGAAAGGAAATCATTCAATATTGTGGTGAGGTTCCCGACTGCATTCTTGATTTTGCCTACATGTTTTTTGATATGGACATTGTCATAAGGCTCCGCATACTTCTCAATAAGCACTGAAGAAAGCTGTACCGAACTCAATGGTGTCCTGAATTCATGGGATGCCATGGACACAAACCTGCTTTTCATCTGGTTTAGCTCTTTTTCTTTTTCGAGCGACAAACTCACTTCCTCTTTAGCCTCGCTCAGGGCCGTCACCATCTTTTTTAGAGATTTTGTACGTTCCTCAACAAGTTCTTCCAGCTCAGCCGCATATTCTTTCAGGCGCTGCTCGGCCTCTTTTTCCTTTGATAAGTCATGAATAAACCCTGTGTAAATGATCCGGTCTTCATATTGCACCTCGCTAACTGCCAGGCGAAAAGGAAAGGTTGTCCCGTCCTTGCGCAAGCCCCTAACTTCCCTGCCCTTCCCGATGATGCGTTTTTCGCCGGTACTCTGATACCTGTGCAGATAACCATCATGGCCGCTCCTGTCCGGTTCGGGCATCAGCATAGAAATGTTTTTTCCGATCACCTCCTCGGCAGAATACCCAAAAAGTTTCAGTGCCGCCGGATTTAAACTTTCCACCCTGCCCCTGTTGTCAATAGTCAGAATGCCATCAATAGCAGTTTCAATAATAGCTTTAAGCAGGTTAGCAGTTTCCATATTTCGTTTTACTGATGAGTACAAATGTAATGACCAACGTTTTAGAAATACGTAACAAGGATCATCACCAAGAGTGATAAAGATCACAAATTTCCAGCACTAATCTGATCTACTTTGCGATTAAAAAAGATGATGCCACATACTTTCCATATCCCCGTACTCGGCTTAGGCTATTCCATAGATACTCCCTTGAAAGTAGCAAGGTACGGTATCTCTTCTGTAGTCTCGATTGTAGACGATGAACTGACCGAAAGAATGAGAAAATATCACGCAGAATTGAACCATGAACCCTATCACACCATC
Organism: Pedobacter sp.; assembly: GCF_035317785.1. Classification (GTDB taxonomy): domain Bacteria; phylum Bacteroidota; class Bacteroidia; order Sphingobacteriales; family Sphingobacteriaceae; genus Pedobacter. The sequence continues at coordinate 12,137 of NZ_DATHGC010000120.1, forward strand.
GGCAAAACTGAAAATGACAGCAGGGCACTAAGAATTACTGCCTACCTTAATTTACTGCACAAACTTGTCTCGGATCAGATAACTGCATTAAGGACATTAAGCTTTGACGGGCCCAACGATCTTTGCAAGTATTTCGAACTGCTACCTGCCAGCTCAGTGTTGAAGTTCAAATATAATGTCATGCGGCAAATGCCCCAGGGGATTGCGAAAACCAGACTTCAGGAAGAGCTAAAGCGTGGAATCAAACCAGGAGACATCAATGTAAACATCATGTCCAAGGTTGACAAAGCAAATTTTCAAAATGGCATATACACGGGTGATAAAAACACCGACGCACTCGCGGCAATGCGTGGGTTCGCAGATAGTCAACTGAATTCCTCAGTGGTTATTTCAGCCGGTTTAAACCCGAGGCTTTTCGGCTACATGGAAGAACTGGAGTGCTTCCGGCCTTCTGCAGACGGTCATTTTCAGAAAAAGATCATCTTAAAGGTAAGCGATTACCGTTCGGCGCTGATCCAGGCAAAAGTATTGGCTAAAAAGGGATTATGGGTTTCCGAGTTCCGAATTGAGTCAGGCCTGAACTGCGGAGGACATGCATTCGCGACTGAGGGCCTCTTGCTGGGACCGATCCTCCAGGAATTTAAAGACAACCGGCCAGTCTTATACCTGGAACTGCTAAGCCTTTATCAGCAGGCTTTGCAGCTAAAACATGGGCCTGTTCCTGCTTTAAGCCCTGTGCAACTGATCACTGTGCAGGGAGGAATAGGTACTGCCGAAGAGCATGAGTTCCTCATCAGTTATTACGGGCTTGACGGCACAGGCTGGGGAAGTCCTTTCTTGCTGGTTCCCGAAGCAACCAATGTAGATGAGCATACACTCACCGACCTGATGAAAGCCGATGAAAGCGATTATTACTTGAGTAATGCCTCTCCCCTTGGGATACCTTTCAACAATTTCCGTAAAAGCACTGCAGAGCGGCAAAGACTGGAAAGAATAGAACGCGGACGTCCCGGCAGTCCCTGCACCAAGAAATATCTGTGCAGCAACACTGAATTTACCGAAGAGCCCATCTGCACTGCGTCGCGGGAATATCAGCACTTAAAAATCAGGCAGCTGAAGTCATCTGCTTTGCCTGAAGAACAACTCGCGTATGAAATAAATGCGATAACGGAAAAGCTATGTTTATGTGTGGGTTTATGCAATTCCACTTACCTCAGCTACAATATCCTGAAACCCCGCGAACACCAGGCGGTGAGCATATGCCCCGGCCCCAACCTGGCTTATTTTTCCGGTCAGTATAGCCTGAAGGAAATGGCCGCTCATATCTATGGCAAACAGAACCTGCTCAGCGGCGTAAACCGGCCAAACCTGTTTATCAAGGAATTTGGATTGTATGTGGATTATCTAAAGAAAGAGATAGAAGGCACGCCCGAAATCACCGCTAAAAAAGCTAAATATTTCAGCAAATTCTATGATCAGCTTATCAACGGCATAAACTATTACAAGGAGCTCATTATCAATTCAGATCTGACAAAACAGATCTGGGATCACGATCAGATACATCGGTTTGAAGTGATCAGCAATAAACTTTTCAATTCGCCCCAACCCATTTTTACAGGGCTATGAGTGCTTTTATAAGATCGCTTCTCTTTTTTATCATTTTTGGTTCAGTACACTGGCGACCATTGCCAAAGTCTCTTGCAACCAAATGGATATTGAGCAAGGAATGTACATTAAAAGTCAGCGGAAGTACCAACATCAGCAAATTCAGCTGTATCATCCCTAACTACCCGGCAGCAGACACCTTGTTCATTTATAAAACCGGTCAAAGCGAACAGGTTAAAATTACAGGATCAATGGTACTTCATGTACAAAGCTTTGATTGTCATAACCCTATGATGACCAAAGATCTGAGGAAAACATTAAAGCAAAAGGAGTTTCCAAAAATCAGGATCAGTTTTATAAATCTTAGTAAATACCCTGATGCCGGTGGTGAGGAAGAACAAATAAAGGGAGTGGTCAATATAGAACTTGCAGGAATTAAAAAAAGGTTTGACATCAATTACAGGGTTATTCCAAATGGAACTGTGAAGCTGACATTGATAGGAAGCCAAACCATAAACTTTTCTGATTTTAATATAATTCCGCCAAGAAAACTAGGGGGCATGATCAAAACCAATGATATTTTGAGCGCAGAATTTGTACTTAAAGTGACCATCTTAAACGAATAAAATGAAGAAAATTATCTTTCCTGGCCTTGTAGCAGGAACAATATTATTTACATTATGTTACGGTAGTCTGTATATGGCTGTCCAGTTTTTCCCGGGCATATTTATCGAATACAGCAATCCGCTTTTTAACTCTGACGGAAGCAGGGACTTACTATTCTATCTTCATGCCTTTATCATTAGTCTCGCGCTTTCCTGGTTTTGGGAAAGGTTCAAAAGCTTGTTTCATGGTCATTTTCTTTTGAGGGGACTTGAATTTGGCTTTGTCTACGCTGTAGTGGCCCTGCTACCTGTCATGTGGATCACTTTCAGCGCTTTGGACATCACAATTTTAATGATCTTCAGCTGGTTTGCTTATGGTCTGATGCAGGCAATTATTGCCGGGATCGTGTTTGCTAAAATCAACCCATAACCATCTCAGTAATTAACCTTTAAAGGTGACCAGCATCATCATTACAGATGTTTCCCATCACGTTTCATACGCTCAGTGCAGGGTACTTTTGACTAACGGTTCCGAATTAACGGCCCGTCACTAAACACCCCGTCACACCTTATGAAAACACCTTGCATTTTACAATTTTTATATTGTACCGTATTGATTACCGCCCTGTCAATGACAGGCCTCCGCGCTCAGGACCTTTATAAACTGAGCAGTTTAAAAGAAAGCAACATTAAAGTCCTTGGCACATCCAATGTCCATGACTGGTCAATGGAAGCCCAAAACCCTACCGCAGAGGCTTCATTCAGTCCCCTTGCCGGCAATGATGGCGTACCAAAGAACCTGATCTCACTGACTTTCAGTGTCGCTGCTAAAAGTCTGAAAAGTGAACGTACATCAATGGACAACCGGACTTATAAAACCATCAAAGCGGATGCCTACCCTAAAATAACCTTTAAGCTTGTCAGTTCAGCCATAACGCCGATAAAGAAAAATGCATTTCTTATCAAGGCTACCGGCACGTTAACTATTGCGGGCACTTCCAAAACCATTGCCATGCAGGTTAACGGGAGTGTAAATGAGGACAATTCGATCACTTGTTCGGGTCAGCAAAAAATAAAACTTACAGATTTTAATATCCAGCCCCCGAGTTTTATGATGGGCGCAATGAAAGTAGGTGACGAACTGACCATCCAGTACGATCTTAATTTCAAAAAAGCAACACAAAATTCAAAATAATACGCACAGCAATAAATCAATAGTCATGAAAACAAATATACGATTTGCCGGTTTCACCGGTGTCCTTCTTCTGGCCTGCGCGGCAAGCCCTTTTACAAGCTCTGCCCAATTTCAGAAAGTAGATAACCTGAGACCTTATGATAAAAGCGGCATCAATGTTTTTGAAGATCCGAAAGACTCAAGCTCAGTTTTTGATGGTCTGAAATTAAAGTTCGGAGCTGGATTTACCCAGCAGTTTCAAAACCTGAAACACAAAAACCCGGGCGCTTTAAACAACACTATCGGGTCGTTTAACCCGGCCGTAGCCGGCAACAGGTTAAAAATAATTACTCCAGGTTTCCAGACTGCCCAGGCCAACCTGTACATGGATGTGCAACTGGCCGATGGGATCAGGTTAAATATCACCAGCTACCTTTCTACCAAACACCACAACGAAACCTGGGTCAAAGGCGGATACATTCAGTTTGACAAACTTCCGTTCAAGGGCAAAATCTGGGATGATCTTATGAAGGTTGCTACCATTAAAATCGGCCACTTTGAAGTAGACTATGGTGACCAGCATTTCCGCAGAAGCGACGGTGGAAGCACGATCTATAACCCCTTTATGGAAGGTAACATCGTAGATGAGTTTGCAACCGAGATCGGCGGGCAAGTGATGGTCAGGAAAAATGGCTTTTTTGGGTTGATCGGTGCAACCAACGGAATGATAAAAGGCAACGTAGATTCATTGTACGCAGCATCAAATCCGGATGGCGACTACCACAAATCGCCTTCCATACTACTGAAAGGTGGGTTTGACAAACAAATTATGAAAGATGTGCGCATCAGGGTAAGCGGTTCTTATTATGGCAATCAAAGCTCTGGAGGCAATACCATATTTGGTGGTGACCGTTCAGGCTCCAACTATCAGTATGTGATGGAGTTAAACTCCGCAAATCCAAGCAGCACAACCGGAGCGGGCACGCCATTGGCATTCTCAGGCCGTTTCAATCCCGGTTTCAACAAAAAAGTAAATACTATAATGCTCAATGGATTTTTAAAAGTAAAAGGGTTCGAATTGTTCGGAACTTATGAAACAGCTTCCGGCAGAACAGCTAAGGAAACAGATACACGAAAAATGAAACAGTTTGCAGCAGATGCCGTCTATCGGTTCGGAACAACCGAAAACTTCTTTATCGGTGCTAAATACAATACAGCAACTGCACGGCTGGCCAACACCGCAGCAATTACCTATACCGATGACGTCAAAGTTGACCGCATAGCTGGAGCAGCCGGCTGGTTTCTAACTAAAAATATCCTGTTAAAAGGAGAATACGTCGTTCAAAAATATAAAGCCTTTCCAACACAGGACTACCGTGCAGGCGGCAAGTTTAATGGATATGTACTGGAGGCAGTTGTTGGATTTTAAGGCTGAGTTTCATCATGGATTTGTATTTTTTTAATACTTGTCCTTCGACTTCATAATGTCTTCAGAATTCATTCCGACTTTTATACCAATATGAAACCACTGGCAATTTTATTAGTTTTATTTACACTGCCGCCTTTAATCTGGACCGGAAATTTTGACGAGGCTTTAGCAAAGGCAAAAACCTCACACAAAAAAATCCTCATCAATTTCTCCGGATCAGACTGGTGCGGACCATGCATCAGGCTTAGAAAAGAAATATTAGAAACCGTTGTCTTTGAGAAATATGCTGAAGAACATCTTATACCTGTCCGCGCAGATTTTCCGCGGCAAAAAAAGAACAAGCTTCCGGCAGCCCAGCTAAAACTCAACGAAGAAATGGCAGAGCTGTATAATCCTGATGGTAAGTTTCCCTTTACGCTGCTCGTTGACGAAAACGGTAAAGTGCTCAAAACCTGGGACGGATTTCCAAACGAAAGTCCGGAAAATTTTGTCAAAGAAATAAGTGATCTGCTCAATAGTAAATAAATGATATCCTTGGTACCGGTAGTGTCAGGCAAAGTAGTAAAACTGATGGGCAACCGTTTTGAATTTACAGTTACAGGACATGGTACAGACCCTGGCAGCAAGGCCATTGAGGCCGCTATTGACGAAGTTAAACGTATTGAAGATCTGCTTAGCACATTTAAAGATACTAGCCAGACGAGTCTAATCAATCTGTATGCGGGGATAAAACCTGTAACCGTGGACCCGGAGGTCTTCCATCTGATCGAGCGCTCCTTAAAAATCTCGGACATTACTCAAGGGGCATTTGACATCAGTTATGGCTCCATAGACAAGAGCCTTTGGAACTTCGATGTCAACATGACTACACTTCCAGACCGTGAAACTGCCCTTAGATCTGTAAACCTGATCGATTATCGAAACATCATTCTGGACGCTAAAAATTTAACCGTGATGCTAAAGCACACAGGAATGCGTATCGGCTTCGGAGGCATAGGTAAGGGATATGCAGCGGACTGTGCAAAACAAGTGATGCAAAACATGGGCATTGAAAATGGTATAGTAAACGCAGCCGGGGACCTTATAACCTGGGGCACCCAGTTAAATGGTCAGCCCTGGACCATAGGTATCGCCGATCCAGATCAGAGTAACCGTCCTTTTTCTGCCTTAAACATCAGCAATATGGCCATCGCAACATCGGGAAATTATGAGAAATACGCCACCATCAACGGCGAAAAATATTCTCACACCATCGATCCCAAGACCGGCTTGCCTGTTAGTGGAATAAAAAGCGTAAGCATCATTTGTCCCAGTGCTGAACTGGCCGATGCGCTCGCGACCCCGGTGACCGTTATGGGTGTGAACGTGGGGCTTGACCTTATTAACCAGCTGCAGCAGGTCGCCTGCATTATTATAGACGACCGTGATCAGTTGTATACTTCCAGGAACATTAATGTAAAACAATGATATGAAAACGTCAATTCGATTATCCATATTTCCGGGTATGGCTCTTCTTGCTTTTAGTATGCTGAATGCATGTACTACCGTAAAACCCTATCAAAAAAACCGTCTGAATGATGCCGAGATGATCCTGTCATCCCGTTCAGCACAGAAGTTCGAACAAAGCTTTCAACTCTATCGTGAAGGCGGATCAGGTGCCAATGGTGGCAAAAGCGGAGGTGGCTGTGGCTGTAATTAACTAGGTTATGAGAAAAATATATTTGCACGTACTGATGCTGTTCGCGGGTGTTTTAGGTGCCCAGGGACAGATCAGGATCAAACCTTTTTCTGCAGACAGCAGCAATTACCATAGCCGCAAATTAAAAATTGACGAAATTAACCTGGTATCTGCTTACTATCACCAGACTGGAAACAACTCAGCTGTTACCGGCGGGATCGGAACCGAAAAGCTGAGTGATTTTGCCAATACCATCGACCTTCAATTGTCCAAATATAATAAGGCCGGAAACAAAAATGCTTTCACCTTTGAATTGGGAATAGACCATTATACCTCGGCGTCATCAGATAAGATAGATCCAAATTCGATCTCTTCCGCTTCGATGGCCGATAACCGCATCTATCCATCATTGAACTGGACCCACAGTAATGAAAAGACTGGCAATTCAATCGGTTTTACAGGATCCTATTCAGGAGAATATGACTATCAGTCGATTGGTGCCGGATTCAACCTCAGCCATATTTCCAAAGACAAAAATACCCAATTAGATGTCAAGCTGCAGGCTTTTTTGGATACCTGGACGGTTATCCTCCCAATTGAACTCAGGAGCGGAGCCAATACTGGCAACGGGCACGAATCAAAAAGCGAAGGTACAAGCCCCCGCAATAGCTTCAGCACCTCGTTTTCCCTCTCGCAAGTGATCAACCAGCAGCTTCAGATTGCGCTTATTGTAGAACCTTCTTATCAAAAGGGGCTGCTTGCCACCAAATATCAGCGCGATTACTTTACTGACGGCTCCTTGAAGGCAGAAACCCTTCCCGGCCAGCGATATAAGCTGCCAATAGCGGCCCGGCTCAACTATTTCGCCGGCGATCATTTACTGATCCGCAGCTACTACCGGTATTATATGGACAACTGGGGTATCAGGGCACATACAGCTGAACTTGAGCTTCCTGTAAAACTAAGCTCATTCTTATCCATCAGTCCATTTTATCGTTACAACAAACAAACCGGCACACGTTATTTTGCTCCTTACGGTCAACATGACCCATCAGCAGCTTATTTTACCAGCGATTATGACCTTTCTACGCTAAGCAGTGACTTTTACGGCGCCGGAATCAGACTGTCTCCACCGAATGGGGTCTTTGGCTGGCAGCATCTAAGTATGCTGGAACTAAGATATGGTCATTACAACAGGTCAACAGGTCTTGCGTCCAACATCATTACATTAAATCTTAAAGTGAAATAATAAGTTAACAGCATCCGGGATTTCTGGCCCCGGATGCTGTAATTTAATGACCAGCATCAATTCGGTTAGTACGATACTGAAAGATAACAAATATGCTTAACCAAATCTCTTGAAACATGCTTTCTCCAGCATCTCCCTATGGTCCGGATGGGCGATCCCCGTCAAGGCTTCTGCCCTTTGTTTAAGGTTCTTGCCAAACAGGTTCACAATACCATATTCAGTCACCACCCAATGTACATGCCCCCTGGTAGTCACTACACCAGCACCCTCCTTAAGAAAAGGAACGATCCTGCTGATGCCTTTTTTAGTCTGGGACGGCAATGCTATAATAGGTTTTCCGCCTTCAGACAAAGAAGCGCCCCGCATAAAATCCATCTGCCCGCCGATACCCGAAAACTGGTAGGTTCCTATGGAATCTGCACAAACCTGACCGGTCAGGTCCAGCTCTATGGCACTGTTGATGGCAGTTGCCTTTGGGTTTTGCCTGATGATGCTCGTGTCATTGACATAGCTGATATCCATTACCCTCACCGCCGGATTGTCGTCCACAAAATCATAAAGGTTCCTGGTGCCTGCCATAAAAGCGGTCACTGACCTTCCCCTGTTCAGTTTCTTCAAACTATTATCGATCACCCCACTATTGATCAGTTCTATCACGCCATCAGAGAACATTTCTGTATGCAGGCCAAGGTTTTTGTGTCCAGCCAGATTTTTAAGCACCTGGTCAGGAATACTCCCGATTCCCAGTTGTAAGGTGGCCCCGTCCTCCACAAGTGAAGCCACATGATAACCGATCTTGCTGACGACATCATTGGTTTCGGCCGCATAATCCATAATTGGCAGTTCCGCATCCTGGTAGACGAAAGCAGTAATCTTATTAACATGGATAAAACTTTCTCCATGGGTTCTGGGCATTCGTGAGTTTATCTGGGCGATGACGATCCTGGCCGTGTCCACGGCCGCCCGGGCAACATCAACCGAGGTGCCCAGTGAACAGTAGCCATGCATATCAGGTGGCGAGAGCTGCACCAGTGCCACATCAATCGGCAGTATATTTTTGCGAAACAATTGTGGGATCTGACTTAAAAAGATCGGCACATAGTCGCCCCGTTCGCTATTGACAACTGCTCGTGTAGCAGCAGAAACGAATAAAGAATTCACAAAAAAAGACCTGCGGTGTTCCGGCAGGTCAAAATTCACATCTCCAAGCGTGGTAATGCTCACCAGCTCTACATTGGTAAGGTCTGCGTGCCGCCTTTGCATGGCCTTCACCAGGCAGACGGGCGTTGCGGCGCTGCCATGGATAAAGACCCTGCTGTCCGATCTGATGAGTTTCACCGCCTCATCAGCCAGCATTATTCTGGCCCTAATCATACAGGTCATCATTTTGAACCAGTTCCTCTATCATCCTGAACAACACTTTTTTAGTCTTCCGAAAAGCCCGGTTAATATCATTCATCAAATATTCCAGGTTAATCTGTTTTGCTTCCAGACTTTGTACATCCTCCGGAATGACATCATCAGACATCATTTCAAGGAAAACGATCTGCAGACTCAGTAACTCTTCTGTCTTTCTGCCCTGCTCTTCCACAATGCAAAGATCTTTTTTGTTCCCTTTCAGCTTTTCAATATAATGAGGCGCAGACAGTCTTATAAAATAATCATCCAGCAACCGGTTCAAAAAAACCAGTTCGGTGCGATGAAAATCCAGGTCCAAAGACCACTGCTTTGCTATCGCAAAATATTGTAATGACCTCGATGGCCTGTTAATTAATGTTTCCATATTCTTGTTTATTATCCTGCTATATCTAAAACTATACGTCCCTCGATCTCTCCTTTTTTCATTTGCTCCAAAACATCGTTGATATCTTCCAGCTTTGCGGTATGAATTGTTGCTTTGACTTTGCCTTCCACAGCAAAACCAATGGCTTCCTGCATATCCTTACGTGTACCCACGATTGACCCCCTCACCGTAAAGCGGTTCAGGACGGTTTCAAAAATAGGCAGGCCAAAACTTCCTGCCGGAAGCCCGTTGAGTGCGATGGTACCCTTCCTCCTCAAAGTGGAGAGCGCCTGCTCAAAGGCGATCGGCGAAACTGCAGTAACCAGCGCTCCATGCATGCCGCCGGTCTCTTTTTTAAGAAAAGCACCGGGGGCCTGTTCTCTCGCATTTACCGTCAGGTCGGCGCCAAGCCTTTTGGCCAAAGCAAGCTTTTCATCAGAAACATCAATGGCAGCGACATGCATACCCATAGCCTTAGCGTATTGGACCGCCAGATGACCCAGACCCCCAATACCTGAAATGGCAACCCATTCACCTGGCTTAGTCTCTGTCTCCTTAAGACCTTTATAAACCGTCACCCCTGCACAAGTAATAGGTGCCATTTCCTGAAAATTAATCCCTTCAGGAAAATGGGCTACATAACGTGCATCGGCGACTACATATTCTGCATAACCCCCATCCACACTGTAACCACCGTTTTGCTGGGATTCACACAGTGTCTCCCAGCCTGTGATGCAATATTCACAGCAACCGCAGGCACTAAACAACCAGGGCGCCCCCACAATATCTCCCTCTTTAAGATTAATCACGCCCCGGCCCAAAGCCACGACATAACCAATTGCCTCATGTCCGGGAATAAGGGGCAGTTTAGGTTTAACTGGCCAGTCCCCCATGCAAGCATGAAGATCTGTATGGCAGACGCCACTTGAAACTACTTTCACCAATACCTGGTTCTCGCCCGGACTTTTCACAGGAACCTGTTCTATTTTTAACGGCTTGCCAAACTCATACAGCACAGCAGCCTTCATTGTTTTAGGAATCATACGCTCATATTTTATATTGTGAAATTTAAAAAACCGGGTTCAGTCCCTCAGGAAAGACCAATAAAGGAATACGAATATGATCCGCCTGCTTCTTGGTATAACTACCCTTAACCATGCGGTCCAAAAATCCGAGCGGACGATGAATCATGACCAGCATATCGATATTTCCATGCTCACTTAACCAATCCAGCCCATCGCCCACGCGGGCATTATTGATCCGCCGGAAAAAGATCTTATCATAATTAACCTTAGCTGTAATGTCGTTCAAAAATTCGTCTTCTTTTTTAAGATGCTCATTACATTGCCTCCTGTCATCGCTGACATGGACCACGACGATCTCCGCATCAAAATAGCGGGCAAACCCTGCGAGCGAATGCAGGACTTCAATGTCCTCTACTCTGAGATCGGTGGCAAATGCGATCTTCCTGATCTGATTAAATACAAAACCCGAAGGGATCAGCAGCAAAGGAAAACCACCTTTTTCAATCAGGTTTCGACTGCTGCTGCCTAATATAAACTTAACGGTAGCGCCAATACCCGACATGCCAAGTACCACAAGCTGCTTTTGTTTTTCATTAACCAGTTCAGCCACCATTTCCGATATCACTCCAGCCTCACTCTGGCATTCAATATCCGGATGGAAAGAGTATTTGCTGGCCGCCGCATGACTTTCTTCATCCAGTTTTCTTGCCAAATCAGACAGATGCGATGAAGTTTCCGCTTTAAGCGTTGAATAATCATAAGCAGGAAAGGCCGCCTGTCCCGCCAAAGCGTATTCCGCGGGAATTAAAAAGGCATGACAAAGCTCAATATTAGTTTTCATGTACCGTGCAAGATGCAAAGCATACGTTGCGGCATTTTCGGCAGAATCAGAGAAATCAGTGGGTATTAAAATCGTTTTCATAGTCTTATCTTAACACCCTAAATCTCAAGGTTATTCCTGTTTCAGCTGATGACGATTATCATTAATTAACCTGATCTTAAGAAGCTAAAAAAGTGATCCCTGTCATCTTAATTTGATTCCTTTTCAAGGTCATCGGGTTCATCTATACGTTCAACTACAAACATGAGGGTGTCAATCACCGTACCTTCGATGTCAGGAATTATAGTAAACGGTAATGAGCCGGACACAGCAACTATGTTTAACTTCTTTAAGCCCGCACTGTCAATCCGGGCGGAATAATTCCCGGGCAACAAGCCTAAATAATTGAAATAACCCTCGCTTTCTGCGAGGGTACTGGCGATGACAACAGACTTGTCATTATAAAAATTAACAATGATCCGTCCAAATGCCTGGTCATAATTACTGCCTTTTAAGGTAATCCTGCCCGACACTTCACCATATACCAGCACTGGTACGTCGACTTTTTTCACTGAATTAGGGTCAACCATAATGCTATAGTTTTTCTTAGGAAGCTGCCATGCTAACCTTTCAAAACCTTCGGTATCTAACTCAATGTTATAGTTCACATATGCTTCCATGTCTGTAATCCGGATGGTGGTATCTTTTAGGCTTTTCTCAATCCGACCGCCATTGATGCGAACATTAAGCCCCGGGGCCCTGGGTTCAGCAGCGTCATGCAGGCCATTGGCATTCATATCCAGATAAGGGCTCAATATAATGGCACCTTTACCTACACTGGTATGGGTATTAAAATCAAGGTATTTTGATCTGCGATCGTAGAACAGGCTGCCGGTTACCGATTCAAGATGGGTGATCACACTATTGCTTTTTCTAACTGAGGCCCTTGCCCGTGCAAACGAGAAGTCATACCTTAAACCGGCCTCAATATTACTGAAATCGCTGCTGAAATTCTTCTCAAAAGAAATGTTCACATAGCCCTTTTTGAACACCCGGCTTTCCAGCTCAGTTTTAATCCCGGCGAGTTTTTTTTCTGCGTACTCATATTGCAGTTGCTGAGTGATCGTGGTATTTTTCAGGAACCGGGCAGCTATAGAAAAATTGCTGTATACATACGGATCATTATCGGGTCTGAAAAAGGCAAAGGTATTAATGGTGGTATTGCAAGAACCAATTGATGTCGACATGAGCCATTCAGCTGCGGTGTATTTAAAATAAGGAAGAATAAACTGCTCAAGTGTGATCCTGGAATATGCCGAAAAAGATTTGCCCCTCAATGGCAGGGAAAGACTTATTCTGCGGTCTTCCATAAAAGTATTGTTGATCGCTGTTTGCCCTTTTTTATACCAGGTATTATTAAGTTCGAGCTGCAAACCTGAAGGAAGGTTATAGCTCAGTAAAATTTTTGACCGTACCATATGATCATATTCTGCCGAAAGCAACAGGTTGGGAAGTACACGTGCAGAAGTATTTATAAACGGTATGGCTGTTCCGGATGTGATCGATGAAAGATATTCCGCCCCGGCACCAATAGTGATGAACGTATTTAAACCAAAATTGCTGCTAAAACGTGAAAACCTGCTTTGATGACCGTCTTCTACCATACCGGTTGTGGCTGTGTATTCAAATTCATTTTTAGGTAAAAAATTAAAAGGGATACTGATATTTTGCTCGCTCGAACGTTCTTCACCGTACAGGCCATAAAAACGCAGTTTCACTAAAGAGGTTCCGTAAACAAGCGGAACATTAAAGGAATAAAAACCGGCAGCATCTGCTTTAACATAATTTACGAGTACGTTGTTCAGATATAGTTCCACGGTCCAGTTGGGCTCTGTGTGGTTACTGAGTACATATGACCCAAAAGACCTTCTGTAAGTAGTCGGGGTATTGGTCAGTTGAATGCCGACCAGCGGTGCATAAATAGAGGAGATGGACTGCCCGGATATTTTTCCTGCGGAAATCTGCTTTGCGAAAGCATTGTCATTGTTGGCGAACCTCCACAGATAATACTGCTGGCGCTCAGAAAATGACTCGGCACTGTAATGGTTCAAAACCACATTGGTCTCGCCTCCTGCAATTACACCCCCAAGCCCCAGACTGAGCCTCGTATCTCCTGTTCCCGCAAGGTTTTCTGAGGTAGTAACAACTGAATAATCGGCTGTGCCAAAATGAAACAGGGGATAGCTCCTGCCTATACTGGTATCAGACTTAAACTGGCCTTTCAGTTTATTTACATTGGCGCGCATTTGCTCCTGCCTCAATTCGCGGATGACGGGCAGCTCGAGGTCGGTACTGAGCGTTACTGAGAGATTGCGAAAGCTGAACAAACAATTGAGTCCGAAAACTTTACCGAAATATTCTGATTTTAAAAACAGGTTTCCTGACGCAGAGATGAGTTCATCGGGCTGCAGTTCATAGATCTTGTCCAGAAAAACAATGCGGTTGTGTTTCTTGTCAATGATAAACTTTGACTTAGGATCAATTAAAGCCCCGCTGATCGAATCGGCGCCTGCTGAAACGACATTTCTTATGCCCAGAAAAGTGAAAATATAACTTACAGGCAAGTATACCGTTTGATCGACGATCAGGGCCGGGACTTCAATTCCGCCTACCCGCTGTACGTTTAAAAAAATAGAAACCTCATCAAATTCCGGCACAGAATGCGCTTTGCTGCTGCCGATCAGGAAAAGCACCGTGAAAAAAGTTAAGCCCCATAATTTCATGATCAGGGCTGTATAAATGTAACCGTAAAACTGCCATTGTAACTACCCGGAGGGCTGGCAAGCGGGTTAAAGACCGTAAGCGTACCGCCGATCCTGATCAACGTGCGGCCCGGGGACACAGCGGTAGCAATAAATGGGCTGCCCAGGTCAGAACTGCCAATATGCAGGCTCATCGTGCCCCCGTTGCTGCCGGCTAAATTCACATCAGGCCCGTTACTGATGGTGATGATGGTTCCCGGCTCGGCATCTGCTTCAAAAATCGCTGGTGAAAAAGAAAACCCTAAACTGGCCTGGATAATGCTGCCACTTGCAGACCTTGATCCATTTGGATAGATGATTACGGTACCACCGGAGCCACCCTGGTAAAAGGCACCAAAGCTTAATCCCTGGGCCGGATTGATATATATGGCGATAGGTCGTGGTGGCTTTTCGATGGCAAGTGTTATCGGTTTGCGCTGTGCGCAGACCGAAAAACTTAAGGACATTAGCCCGCATACTAAAAATAATTTCATTTGTCTCCTCCGATAAGTACTTTTTTTGTATGCGTGCCCTTTGGCGTAATAAAGCTAACGATGTATACTATGGCTGGAGACAGGTGATGCAGCTCATAATCGCCGTTTCCGTTAATGGGCTGCCGTGAGATCAGCTGTCCGGTCATGTTGCTGATCAATAGATATCCCTTTTGTTCACTGATCAGTTTAATGTGGATAAATAAGCTCCCCCCTGACCCGTACAAGCTGTATTCATCCTTTTTTTCGAGCGAGGCATTCAGTTCGGTAAATCTTAGTGAGAAACGCCCGTTGTAAACGCCCTGATTTAAGCTGACCGTGAACCTTGGATTTAAGAGCAGGTCTTGTTTTGTGCCTGTCACAGCATCCATCAGATAGATATGTAAAGCGTTGGGCCATTCCTCTGTACTGCGTAAATTGAAAGTAATGGCGCCATTGCGGCCGGTTTGCAGTCCTAATGGAATTACGGTAAGTGTATCCAGCTCAGGTAAAACATTGATGACAAGTTTTGAAGCATCGGCAGCTAAAGAATAAAGATTGGGGAGCTGATCATCCAGGTTCATGAGTTTTATGGCATCCAGATTTTTGTCAAAAACAGCGCTTGCCTGATCACTGGTATAAATGATAAGAGGATCTGATGATTGCTCCTGGTCAGAAAAGTTTGCACTTAGCCTAAGCAGTATACGTGGTTTTTGCGGGTCCCGGGTCGGCAGGGAACTTAAAGCAGATTTATGAAAAACAGGGGACAGGTTGTTCACCCTTACCTGATTATTGACACCCAATGTACCCATTACCGGATAGCTGCCATTGCTTACATGTACAAAAAATCCCTGCATGGATGCGATGATATTTCCTGCAATGCCATCACTGGACACACCGTTGATGTAAGTGCTGTAACTACCAGTGTACTGACTGGTAGTTCCCGAGTTAAAAAAGTAGACCGCATTGTCAATATTGGTTTTTATCCAGCCGGAGGCCGCATTCCAGTCGATAGGCGATGGATAAGGGTTGCCAACCAGGTTAAAGCCTTCTGAATACGGCTGATTGTGGTTGTATATGGTTGTAGAAATAGTTCCGTCATTTACTGCTCCGGCAATGCTTACTGTTTTTTGAATGGTTGATGCGCCAAAATCCGCGGCATATCCATGCATAGGAACAAGCGGGTTTGCAAGGGCTGTATAGGACGTGAAACCGGAACTTGCCTGATTTTCTATATAGGTGTAAAAATTGGGGAAAGAGGCATTGAGATCTACCGTGCCCGCGAAACTGTTTACCGTAGCGGATTGCACCGGCGAACTGAAATATTTATACCCGTAGCCGGCCACAAGGTAGCGCTGCATGGTCACGTTTCCCGACACACTGCCTGTTCCGGTACCGTCAATCAACGCGGTTTGCGCAGCCGAAGATGCAAGGGTAAGAAAACTGCCTGTATTAAACAGGCCATTGGATACCAGTAGTATTCCGCTAAGGTTTAAGGCTCCGCCCAATGTAACCCCGGCGGCATTGTTAATGGTAAGATTCTTAATGACGCCCCCTGTAAATGTGGACGAGGGTATGATCTGGGCGGCTGTTCCGTTCATTTTTATAGTGCCTGCCGACAGATTAAAAAGGCCGGAGTTGCTGATGACTCCATTAATCTGGAGCGTTGCGCCTGTTACCGTCAACGACGCGCTGCTTTGCACAGTTATATTTTTCACCAGTCCCGTACCTGTGTTCAACACCGGATGATAAGGTGAGCCGGGTGGAATTATGGTATTGGTTGCAGCGGATGGAATTGTTCCGTTAAGCCAATTGTCAGCAAGATGCCAGTCTGTACTGACGGCTCCGGTCCAGGAAGCACCTGACACACAGATCGCTACCGTTGAGGATAAAGCATCAATAGCGATGGCTCCAAGAGTAGAGAATAATCTTCCTTTAAGTGTACCGCCTGCGGCGATAGAAGCAGCTCCGTTATTGGCAATAAGTGTTCCTGCCATGGACGTTGAAGCGCCCAGTGCTATTGCACCCTCTACTTTCCAGTAAACATTGCAGGCTGATGCACCATTAATCAGGTTAACGGTTGTGCCTGCACCTGTGGTAAATGCACCCCCGATTTTAAAGACAAACAATGCACTGGCATCCCCCTGCGCATCCAGGGTGAGCACCGCAGCTACAGATGCGGCAGCCGCGAGATTGTAAATACCAGGATAAAGTACTTCACCATTTCCAAGAACGGCTCCGTGAACGGCAGTTGGAGAAAAGGAATTAAGCTGGTTGTAGGCTGATAGTACATCTGCCGCACATTGAACGGTTACTGAATTGGCCGTATACATATTGCCGGCTACAACGGAAATTTCAAATCCGGTGATGGCACCGAGATTTGTTCCGATATCGCCAGTGATGTTGGAAACTCCCGTATTGCCTACCGCCCCGCTATTGGTAAAAAGGGTGAAATTAGCTGCGGTTCCCAAATTTACACTTGGAGGAGGAACTATCGCAATACCTGTAGTTGTCTGGTATTGATTACACCCTGATCCGGCGGCAATGGTATAGGTAACCGTGTAAGAACCCAATACGCTTGACTGGACATCAACCAGGCCACTAACCGGATTGACAGACAAACCTGCAGTGGAAGAATAGGTACCACCGGCTGTACCAGACCGGGTTACTGCTGCCGTCAAAACATCCGAACGATAAGGAGAACCCGCATAAGTAATCGTTGCGGACGGACCTGGAGTAACCGTAACAATAATGGTCGCGGGGAGACTGAGACAGCCGCCCACGGTTTGGGTTACGGCATAATTTACAGACCCTATGGTTGTGGTAGAGGGAACAGGTGCGACCAGGGAACCGCTACCCCATACTAGATTTGTTCCTGTAGCAGTTAATGCGGTAGCTGTAGAGTTCTGACAGTAAATTATCGGGCTGCTTACCACCGGAGCAGCTGGTGTGCATGCGCATCTGGGTATTGATGCAGATACGCCGTCAACGGTAACAGCCCCTAAGGTGGAAAACATCCTTCCTTCAAGTGTGCCGCCGGCGGCCATAGATATTGCGCCATTGTTTGCAATGACCGTTCCCTTCATGACTGTAGATGCGGCCATGGCCACTGCGCCTTCAGCTTTCCAAAACACGTTACATGCAGTGGCCCCATTAACCAGGTTCACCGTAGTGGCTGCCCCGGTAGTTAATGCCCCGCCTATTTTGAAGATGAAAACCGCATTGGGATCTCCCTGCCCGTCCAGGGTCAATGTTGTGGCTACTGACCCTGCCGCGGCAATTGTGTATGCCCCGGGAAAGAGAATTTCCCCATTTCCAAGCACGGGTCCATGCGTGGCAGTAGGAGCAATGGCATCTATCTGAACACATGCAGCCTGCAAATCTGTCATAGCCTGTGTAGTCTGGGCATTGGCAATATGCATGGTACCAATCACATTTGAGATCTCAAAACCGGTGATCGCTCCAACGTTGGTCCCTGAATTGCCGGTGACGTTTGAAATCCCGGTGTTGCCTACAGCTCCGCTGATTGTATAAAAGGTAAAATTTACCGCCGATCCAAGCGCCGGGGCATTCACCCTGCCGGTTGACTGGCTACCGCTTAATGCAGCACTTAATGCCCCCTCTGATACCGCATAAACTTTCCAGTAATAGGTCGTATTTATGTTCAGACCGGTCTGAACGGAGGAAGTGGCGCCTGCTGCGGTTTGCGAAATCAGACTATAACTTATCCCGTCTGCAGACCTGTAAATAACAAAACCATTTTCATTGGAAGATAAGTCTGTCCAGTTCAGTGTCATACCTGTATAGCTCAGACCTGAAAATGTCAGTGAACCAGGTGCTGTCGGCACTGGCGGTGTAAAAGTGTATGTTTTGCCAGAGACGGGCTTGGTCGTTACATTTGCTTCCGCGGTGGAACTTACACTGGTCCCGGCATTATTTACGGATAAAAAATTACCGGACCCTGTCGGGATACCCGTGATCCCAACTGATACCGAGGGAATCACTACAAGAGTAGCTTCCGGTCTGTAAATAAATTCAACTATTCCGGTACCTTCATGAAATTTCACCTGGAAAGAACATGTGCCGCCCAGTGCAAGTAAACCCCATTTTGTATTCAGATATTGTACAGTCAATATCTTGCTGCCCGCGGTACCTGTTGTCTGATAAGTTACATTTCCAAAAGCCATAATGTCAAGATCATCCCAGAAAGGAGCGATTATTGGCCGGGGGCTTCCCCCTGAAGATAAATTATTTGCAGCCGGGTTTCCCGAAGGTATCGGGCCAAGAGCCAGCCAGCCATTTGTACTTGCAACGACATTGATGTAACGGACACCCATGTACCAGAAATTAAAACCCAACGGTATCAGCCCCGAGAGGCCCGTATCGGTATCACCTGTCCAACTGGTGCTGACCGGAGCAGACAAAGCAGTGAATGTACCATTATTTGCGGCGAAAGCATAATTGGTTATGGTCTGAGCGTTTAGCTGCAATCCCGTAAAAACCAGCAAAAAACCAGCAAGAATAGCTTTCATAATCATTCATAGTCAAAAGAGAATAAGTTCTTTCTCGGCAATAATCTCGGCTTTCGAATCCGAAGGGGATATAAATATGATGTGTAGTTTACCTTTATGGTAGTCTGCAATGGCATCTTTATCAAGGTTGAGGATAAACTGACGCCCGGCGTTGGGTGTATAAATTGCAAATCCCTTTGCCAGTCCAACTTTTGTGGCCTTGCCCTGTGCCGAAATGTGGTTAACCTTTATGTCACCATAGACGGACACATTACCCAAACGACCGAAGGTCATCTTTAATTGAGGAATACCTGTAGTGCTGATTTGGAGGTCAGCCGCAATAAGCGTTACCTTGGTTGTCGTTATTCCATTGCGGATAATTACAGGAATAGCAATGCCAAATATTGGAACCAAATGCACTGAGATTGTTTTTGTACTGCTATCCGGGTTTTTGCCGCCGGGTGGCTTATCATTAGGTACAGCCCTAAAATATAAATGAGACCTGTATTCGCCTGGTTTTAAGTCAGCTGTGTTTATCGTTTGTATTTTTACGGTTTGTGCCTCATTTGGAGCAAGAGTGACACTTCGGGGGAAAAACCGGAAGTTTTTATCTGCAAAATACTGACCGGAATCCGGTTGAGTAATGCTTTCAAAAGCACCATTTTCCAGCATCCTGTATTGAATCACAGAGATCAGGTATTTGGAGGTATCAGTACCCGTATTGGCCAGATTAAGCTCCTGGGTCCTTTTAGCTCCTTCAAAAACTACCCTCCTTGGGATAATGATCAAATTGCCTTGCGCCATGGATTTAGAAGCAACCGCGAGTAATCCTGAAAGAAATAAAATAAAAAGAAAGGCGTATTTCATGATGTTCATGATCATAAGGGGTGTCCGAAAAGGAAACCACCTCCCCAGACACCCTCCTAAAGTATTGTTAACCTTAGTTGTAATTTACTGTTACTGTAAAGGCAGAATTGGTATAAGTTCCTGCTGCCTGATCTACAACCAGGTGCAAAGTAGCGCCTACGTTAAGCGTTTGCGTGCCGCCCAATAACTGACCTGTGTTTTCCGGCGAACTCGTAAACGTGTCCACGGTCATGGTATTGGTACCACTTGATATCACTATAGCACCTGG
>NZ_DATHGC010000121.1:0-10825 GCF_035317785.1 Pedobacter sp.
GCACACGACCTGGCACGCCCGGGACATATTTTTCCACTCATCGCCAAGCAGGGCGGCGTTCTCAGAAGGACCGGACATACAGAAGCAGCAATCGATTTTGCGAGATTGGCAGGTTTTAAGCCCGCCGGGGTCATCTGCGAAATCATGAATGAAGACGGCTCGATGGCGCGTTTGCCGGAATTGGTGGAAGTGGCCAGAAAGCTCGACCTTAAACTGGTTTCCATAGAGGACCTTGTAGCCTACAGGATGCAGCACGACAGCCTTATCGTTAAGAAAGAGGACTTTGATGTGGAAACGCGTTTCGGTTCGTTCCGGCTCAGGGCATACCAGCAAACCACAAACAAGCAGATCCATATTGCGCTTACGAAAGGCAACTGGAATATCGGGGAACCGGTGCTTACAAGAATCAACTCGACACTCGTTAACAATGATATTTTAGGGACGCTGACCAACAACGCCGACAAGAAACTCGACGATATGTTCAAGCTTATTAACGATGAAGGTCAGGGCGCGATATTGTTTATCAACCAGGAATCGCCGTCGACGAATTTACTCCACAGGATTTGTGAACTCAAATCATTGCAGTCACAGGGCATTTTTAAAGCCCCGCAGATTATCATGGACATCAAGGATTTCGGGATTGGCGCGCAGATGCTGCACGATATAGACATTTCGAAAATCAGGCTGGTTTCCAATTCAGAGGAGCATACGAAACGCGTGGGGATGATTGGGTATGGGTTGGAGATTTTGGAATACGTGAAATATTAGCGATTGAAAATTCCTAATCCCAACAAAATGAATCAGTTGAAAACCGCTTCGGAAATAATTTGTTTTTTTGCCTAAATAGTTTTTGCGGAACGAAAAAGGTTGTTATATTTGCAACCGCTAACAGCAATATTAGCATGACCTTATTGGAGAAATGGCAGAGTGGTCGATTGCGGCAGTCTTGAAAACTGTTGACTGTTACAGGTCCGGGGGTTCGAATCCCTCTTTCTCCGCGAAGAAAACCGAAAGCTTTTGCTTTCGGTTTTTTTTATACCCAAAAAGTGTCGAAAGTTCACTTTCGTAAGCGTTTTGGGTATAAAAAAAAACCAAACGTTTGCAACGTTTGGCTTTCTTCGCAAGGACTACCTTCACGGGAACTGCGCAGCTAATCCCTCTTTCTCCGCTGATTAAAAGCAAGCCCCGCATGGATTTCCACACGGGGCTTTTCTTTTGGTACAACATAGGTACAACTATTTGCTTATAGGAACTATCCACGTTTTTGTGCCAGTAACCAGGGTTAATGAAATTTGACCGAGAGTAGCTTTTTTAGCGTACTGCACTTTTCAACAACTTTACCAAAGCAAGGTCACCACCAGGCAAATTGTCCGGGCAACTTTCTGGAGCATCACTCATCCCATCCTGTTTGCAATGCTTTGGCACTTATTTTTTTTATAATGTCATCAAGTTGTTGAGAAGCATTA
Source organism: Pedobacter sp. (assembly GCF_035317785.1). Taxonomy (GTDB): domain Bacteria; phylum Bacteroidota; class Bacteroidia; order Sphingobacteriales; family Sphingobacteriaceae; genus Pedobacter. Next base: position 1,467 of record NZ_DATHGC010000121.1, read on the forward strand.
CTGATCAGTCGCATAATCTTAGCATTTCCGGGATCTGAAGTATCCTCAAAATTGAATAATGCGGTTAATCCCATAATGTTCGAAAGTGGTGCCCTGACCTCATGTGATTGCGACCATGCTATTTCCTTAAATTTCGCATTCTGCTTTTCAATCCTTCTCAAATAAAGATGTTGCGTAGTGATATCTCTCGAAAAGCAGCTGATTCCTATTATTTCATCATTAATATCGCGTATCGGATTAAAGCTGATTTCCTCAAATATTTCTTTGCCCTCGTATTCATCTTCCAAGATTATTTTATACGCTTCGCCTTTGAAGGCCCTTTCAAAATATTGCTGCCACCTTAAAAAGAGGTCTTTATCGAAATCCGATTCGTTTACAGTGCCATCTGTTTTGCCGGTAATCCATGCTATGCGCTTCCGGAAAGCATCGTTGGCACTGATAATATTATTTTGGCGGTCAACAGACCAGATTATATCGGTAGTATTATTAATGATAGCACGCAGGCTGCGCTCATCATTCGAGATTTTTTGTTGGATTTTTTTCTGCTCGGTGATATCCACAAAATAAACCGCAATGCCGTCCTTGGTAGGATAGACGTTCATCGACCCCCATACGCCAAGGGGGGCATATTCTTCCTCAAAATGTACGCTGACCTTCTCTGTCATGGCGCGCTCATATTCGGAGAAAAATTTTCCCTCTCTGGAATGCGGAAAAAAATCCCATAGGTTTTTCCCAATTACCTCTTCGCGCTTGCAGCCAAGCACCTTTTCAGCAGTCTTATTGAAATAGGTAACCTCCCAATTTTTGTTGAGCGCATAAAAACCGTCCGTAATGCTTTCGAGGATGTCGATAATTTCGGCGCTTTTTTCTGAAAGCGCCATTTCGGTCCGCACTTTCTGTTCGACGTCTACTGCCAGGACTGATCTTGCATCTCTACCGTTGAACTTTGTCCTGTGGGCATAGATATGCACATAAAATATATCGCCGTTTTTTCTGGTATGCTGCCATATCCCAAAGTCAAAGTAGCTGTCCGGGACATTAAGGTTGGCTTTTGTAAAAGATTCGATTTCATGTGATGGCCGTATCTGCGTGGCATTCATAGAAAGGAATTCTTTCCTGCTGTAGCCGTATTGATGCAGGGCCGCATCATTAACCGCTAAAAAATCATAGGTGCGGTCGTCATAGATATACATTGGCGCCGGACTTTCATTAAAGAGCCGTCCGTAATTTTTCATTTTTCTTGTAGTTTAGGGAATGGGGCAATTCGCTACCGTAAAATTATCCTTTTTCGTATTAGCAAGAGTGTTTTTTAAGACATTTATACGAATTGAGAAATAGGAAGCCTGCCGGCCGTCAGGTAGCTTGTTTAAGTTTTAGCTTGCTTCGCCTGTTATACCTTTCGGTCCCGGGTTTGGAAATACCCTGAAAGAAAAACTGGGTTTACACCAAATGAGTACAGAATTCCAACTAGGGTATTCGAATCCCTCTTTCTCCGCGAAGAAAACCGAAAGCTTTTGTTTTCGGTTTTCTATACCCAAAAGCGTCGAAAGTCCACTTTCGTAAGCATTTTGGGTATAAAAAAACACAAACGTTTGGTCTTTTTCGCAAGGACTCCCCTCCTGGGATCGGCGCAGCTAATCCCTCCCCTGATAGAAAACAAAAGCGCAACGTTATTGCAAACGTTTGTTTTTGCCAGCAGGGACTCTCCCCCCTGCTGGCGCGAGCGTCACGCTCGTGCCACTCAATTCATATCAATCTCTAAAACTGTCTGATCATTATTTCCATAATTTCTTGCGCTGCTGTTTTATAAATTAAGGTATTATGGTTTTTCTGTAATTATTGTAAAGTTTTTGGCGCGAGCGTCACGCTCGTGCCAGCGAGAGAGAATGTCCATGTCGTACAGTTTCAATCCCAGCTCATCCTGCCATTCCTGCCATTGAAGTTATATTATAAATCTAAGCAAAACCCCAAACTTATGACCAAAAATAAATCTTTAAAACAGAAATCAACACCAGCTTACTCCTGCTGAAACAAATGGTTTTTCTGTTTAATCTTTTCAAATGTGTTCGCAATGAAAGGTTTTTTCGCTCAATATGATTAGTGCCAAAGCGTTTGGTTTTATGAATACTTTCGTCAATAAGATATTTATAATGTTTTAATCTATCCGTATAAATCGCCAAAGGATTAGACAGTTTTACGGTATTTAATACAGCAACCAATGTGTTATTGGTTCTACGGCCAACATTTAAACCGACCACTTTTTTCGTTTCTCTCTCTAATGCATACACAATCCATATCAGTTTGTCTTTTCTTTTTACATAAGTCCTCATTTCATCAACTTCATAAATTTTACCTGTTGATATTATAGGCGGCTTGATGCTTTGGGCAATAAGCACAATCCTTTTCAATAGGGTAGTGATTGAAATTTTTAAAACTCTCGCAGTACTTCTTATACCTAAGCCTTCTTTGGTGAGTAGTATAATGTTTTGATTAGTATCTGAAAAATAGGCCCGATAAGTATAGTTCCCGATAAACCGTTTATTGCAACTCTTACAATAATATTGTTGCTTTTTGTTTTTAGTAGTTCCGTTTTTTATAACTTTTGCATCCTTACAATGAGGGCAACTAATATTTCCATCACTAACTCTGGAGCACGAAATGTCGTTTTGCATCATTTTGTTTCTTTTGAGACAATATTAAAACAAAAAGGATGGGCAATATTGCCCATCCTTTTTTAATTTAAGTTCAATAATTAATCATTTTCAACGCGTTAGGAATATAAAATGCTATATCACTAACTCTGAAACATTACCACTTTGTCGACATGGTATAAAATAATTTCATAAATATAAAAAACTGCACGTTTTGGAAACTGCAGTTTTTCTATACTTTGTGGGTACGGATTGTAAATTCGCGCCAGCGAGGGTGTCGTAATCCATTAGACCTCACGTCAATATTCAAAAGAAATATAATTTCATTCAAAAAAATCGGGGTGTAAAAAAATTGACTTGTGAACTTTTTCAACTAAATGTTCTCTATGACAAAAAAGTTGTTGCTGTTCGTCATTTTCTAATTTTGGCTGCACTGTAATAATGGCTGCATCTTTAAGCAATAAAGATTCCCCGCAAAAGCAACAAACGACTATTTCTTTATAATTTCCATCCATAATTCTTTGCTATTCTGTTAATCGATTTTTGAGACCAGTTTGCCATTGTTGTAATTATACCTTTTTCACCTTGAACTACAGCGTTAAACCGACCTGGTGTAATTTCCCGTAAAAATACGGTTGCCCCATCAAGTTGTTTAATCTGTCTTCCAAGTGTCATCGTCGTTCGAATCCCTTCGGAACTCAATACTCCTCCACGTGAAGCTGCCCCAATTCCGGCAATTCTTTCTGCTCCGTGCAAAGTTGTTACAATTTCAGAACTTTTACCAAAAAAACTTAAAATGGCTGACCATTCAGCTGTTGGCATAGCCCACGTTACTTGATGACCTAGAGATAAAAATATGTTGTCATCCCACGTTACTTCGAAACCCTGTCGCAACATTAATTGTTCATACTTTACTCTTTCGATAAATTCTTCCTTCTCCTCTTCAGTATGTACCTTAACCTTTTTTTTCTGCTCTTGATTTTTCTTCTTTTTCCGCTTTTCTTGCTTATTCGTTGTAGCTTCTCCCACTTCTTCTCTTTCTGAAACAGGAATATACCTTCCATTAGAATTACTTGTGCGTCCAAACGAATCCTCGCTATCCGCCCCTGAAGGATCGGCCCAAAATACTGGATTGTTATTATAAGCAATATATGGTGAAACGTCATGATGAACTACGGGATCTAATACCACCCATCTTGCAATAGCCGGATCATAATCCCTCATGTCCATGTCATACATATTCAACCCCAACTCACCCTGCCATTCTTTCCCATTATACTTATACTGATAATCTGCATTAGTCGAAGGCGGTACCGGCTTAATCCCCAATGGTTCCATCTCTTCCTTCGCATAATGCTTCACATCAGAACTGTAGTTTTCATGCTTAAGCCCAAATGGGTAGTAGTGGTTTTCTTCCAATATCTTAAGAACGTTTTCAGCCGGGTCGTTGCTGTAGCTGAGCCTGATGTTGCCGAGATGGTCGGTATAATTGTACACATAATTAAATGCGGCATCCGGATCCACAAGCGGATCGTTTGTGTAGTTCACGTATCCTTCTGTGGTTGGGAAAAACTGCAGCTTTTCGCCCTTGTACTGAAACCCGCTCAGGTAATCTGTCTTAACGGTGGCCGTACCGTCCCAGACTGCCTTTTGCAATTTCCTGCCTGCGGCGTCATAAATGTACGTAATCTTTTTATTCCCGTCTATAACAATCTCTATGGGCAGGTTGAGGTGGTTGTAGCTGATGCTGCTGATGTTCTTGTTCTGGTCGGTTCTCATGTTGCCAAACAGGTCATACACATAATCGTCTACCGTATCATTAGTGCCATCGCTGTCGTCGGTGAAACCTTTGGGAGAGTTGGTAGCATCGGTAACCTTGAGCAGCTGATTCGGTTTGTCCGTAGCATAAGTGTAAGTGAGGTCGTCAATAGGCTCCACCGTTGTGACGGTGTCCGAATTCCCGGTGCGGTGTAATGCCTGGATGTTGCCGTTCTTGTCATATTCGAGATACTCGTCATAATTGCCCACGCATGGCGTGCTTCCCGGCTTTTGGTATACAGCATTCTTTAAACGGTTCATCGCATCATATTCGAAGCCATAAGAGCGCAATATATTGTCGCTGCCCGATCGCCAATAGGTTTCTGAAATGTTGCCATTGTATAGGGCTTCAACGGGATAAGTTTCGCTGTCGGGCAGGTTATAGTTGATGTGGAATGCAAACAGATCTGGGATTTCATCGGCAAGGTTCCGCCTATCATTAATGTCGGTGAGCCATCCGCGGACGTTATACCTGAAATCTACCTTCTGTAATCCGGTGAAGGTGCTGATGTCTGTACCGCCTACCTTTTTAGAGATCAGGCCACCGAGATTATCGTAAGTGTTGTAGGAAAGCAACTCCCAAGGCTTATTGTTTGCCTTCTGCATATGTTTAAGCAAACGTCCTTGCGGTGTGTAAGAAAGCGAATCCTGGATGGTGAACAGTGTTCCGGCTCCATTTGTCTTTTTGTGTGACGTTTTGGTGTATAATACCTGTCCGGCAAAATCGTATTTTGTCTGCACTTCGTTGAAGCCATGCAGGTGTTCTGTAGTGTAATTGAGTACTGGGCGCGATTTTTTATCGTAGAAGGTATAGCCTTCTTCTGCTGCCGCTTCGCTCTCAACGGTGATCATCCTGGTCCACGAACCTGTGACCAGCCCTTTGGCATTGGCCTGTACGGCCTGGTTTTGGACATCCGTTAGTACCAACGGGCCGTGTGGGAAAGCATAATCGTCGTAATAGTTGATGGTTAATAATTCAAAATGGGGAGGCAGTGATCCAAAGCGGTATCCAACTGCGACAGACCCAATCATCGTGGTGTTGTCCCTGACGGCGTGGTCAATATTGACAGGATTGTCGTAGAACGTCCGCATCGTATTAATATCTTCCTGATAGGAGTTGTCTGAATACCACCCGGTGAAGCAAATCCTCCCGAGTAAGTCATACTTGGTATATAGCCATCCCATGGTCATATCGCCGAAAGGATCATAGACAGGTCCTGTTACGGTTGGCCTGTCGAGCATGTCGTAAAAAATATATTCCAGTTCCTTGCCGGGTAATTTTTTCTCAGCCAGCCGGTTGCGGAAATCGTAACGGTATTCATAGCAAATCCCGCCTAATGCTTCGGTTGTGACATTGGCCGAATCTACAAGCGGCGGGATTACAAAAGAAAGGTTTCCAAACTTATCATAAACATAGTACGTTTCGTGGCGTTGATTATCTTCAAAAGTGCACTTAAGGATCACTCGACCTTCCTTATCCTTAAATTCCATTGTGGTGTGGTCATCGTGCCCGTGCCAGTTTTCATCTTTCGTGACCGTCTTGTATAATGTATGGGCAGCGTAAAACCCATCGGAATTTAAAACAGGTTTGTATATGCCGTATGGGGTTAACTCTAATGTCACGTAAAAATTCCGAACCTCGTCCTGTGCATTAGTTTGGTATTCAAACCGTATTTCGTGCCCATTGCCCATTGCCCAATCGTCGCCGGGTGCCGCTTGTTTCATGATACGGTTCAGGGGAGAATTTTCAAATTCCTTTTGGATGTAAGCATTGCCAGTCACATCGAAATAAGGGTTTCCGGTTAATGCAGGATCCCCGTCAGAATAATAGCTTTGGACCTTATCTATGGCGTCTGGATCAAAATCGGCTACGTTGTCATTCCTGAATGGAAGGTATTGTTTTTGTTCGCGCCCAAATTCATCGTAGGCCATCGGCGTTATGATACTTTTGCCGTCAGCCGCCTGTTTGTAGGATACGTTTTGTATGGGCCGCCCCAAACCATCATAATATTTCACTTCCATTGCAGCCTCTTCGGGCGCTGGGTCTGCGATAGTAGAGACGGTAGCTATTTTATAGGTAACCGTACTGATATAATTCTGGTCGGCACTTTGTGCCGATACCCAAATTGTCACCAATAATGCTGCGAGGGATATAACTTTTTTCATCGTCCTAGTCTTTATAGTGATAACGGGTTTGTGAAAGCAGGTTGTTGTCTTGGTCGCGTATCTCGCCCAGCCTGTACATTTCATCATAGAAGTAGTTGGTCTTGATTCCTTTTGGGTCGGTGATGGTTGTCACTCCAACCAAAGGTTTGTAGGTGAAGCTTGTAACCATTGCTGCGGCCAAGGCCGGATCATTCCTGAGTGCATTGAGCGAAGTCGTGATATTGGCTTCGATACCGGTCTGGGAGGCAATTTTAATCGCGGTAATCAGCCCTGGCGGGATCTCGATATAGGGAAGTCCCTCGACTTTGACGAGTGGTTGTGTCCCATCGTCATTCCAAATATAGACCACCGGAACGCCGTATTCTTTTTTAAGTTCGATGGGATTGCCATTTGCAGGATCTACCATGGTGAACAGGATGCGGTTTTCGAGAGTTGCCGTGCCTTTTGAGGTTTGCACGATTTCTGGCTCAATAATGTTGTTGGTCCAATCTTTATAAGTGGTGTATTTGGTGGATAACAGATTTGAACCGTTGAAAATTTGTGTACTGATGACCTCCGCAACCCTGTTCTGTGCTTTTAATGCGGCCATATTCGGATCGGCGGGCAAATCATCGGGATAGCGGTTGATCGTTTTTAAGATCTCTCCTTCACTATTTGTTGTTTCAGTTCGTGTCAACTGCATGTGATCGGGATTGTCATAAAAATAATTGGTCGTGCCGCTGACAGTCCCTGTTAAAACTTCATTGTTATCGTAGAAATAATCGGTGTTTTCGCTGGATTTTTGATAGAACCAATATATCGGCAGGCTGTAATGTCCCAGCTCAAACATGTAATCCAATGAGTAAGGCATATTGTTGCCATTGAGGAGTGGATCATCGAGGTAGTTGTGCTGAAACATTTTAAATCCTTTTATATAGGATATTTTTGCTGTATCTTCTACATATTCGTTTATAACCTTATTAACGATATAATCATTTCCGTCGGAAGTTTTATAGGTTTCTTTCTGGATCAATTTTCCCCGTAGGTAACCTTTGTCGACCCTGATGACCCCTTTGGTATCGTAAAGATAATCAGCGTTTGTCGTGAATTTATAAATGCTGTAACCATTTGAGAGGCCTTGCGTATCTACATTTTTTTCTTTTACTTCACTATACACAATGCTATTGCCCTCAATACCATTTACAGAGTTCGAACTATAATTAGTCGAACTTACTTCTCTCCACATACAGCCACCAGTGGGAGCAGTTCCTGCCGGTGGAATCACATTACAGCATGCATGCGAACAATGAATTACTTCATTTGATTGAAATATGGTATAGATGTCATTAATCAGCTTGCCGGAACTATTTAAACTATTGTCGGATTTCAGATAACTGTATTCTTTTTTACCGATTACATTTTCATTATGGTCGATATTGCTGATACTTTTTATGCGGAGTCCCATTCCGTAATTGTTCTTTGGGGTCAAATCGATGTTATAGTATATGAGTTGTGTATCCATAACACTGATATTCTGCCCGTAAGCTTCAATAACGATCGTCCCGGAATTTAAATGCTGTAGGTTGATTGCCTGGGGAGAAGTATTGTGTAAAGGTCCGGAAGAGTAAAAAACGCCATTCGAATCGTAAATTGTAATTTTTCCATATTGATGTACAGTAGCAGGATTTCCTTGGTCGGAGTTATGAACTTCAAAATTTAATGTGGCATTCGCATCAACGGCATTAAAATCAATTACCTGGTACTGAATGCATTCCAAATTGTCTGGATCTGAACATGCAGTTATGAGTCCGTTATCTGAGCTTGGCCCGTTATAATAGGATGCTGCGTGCGATCCAAAACCGGTTCCTTGTACTAAATGCCCGCTAACGACATGTTTAGTAAATTTATCAAATTTATCGATCCCAAAATATTGGTTTGGTTCATATTCGAATACCGTTGTGCCTTTAGTAGGGTATTTTATCTTTTTTAGAATCCCTGCCTCAATCTTTGTAGAATCCACTCTTCTGTCAGCATTCCCGATATGCTCATAAGACCAAACTATACAATATGGGGAATAGGTGATAACTTGGTGTGGAATGGTAGTTAAGTTTGCTTTCCCATTATAGTATCCCCAAAAGTCAATTGATTTTGAATCTTTTGTTGGAAGGTTAACATCGGAATAAGTGAAAACAGTTTCTTCTCTATTGTCACTGGACATATCGTTAAAAATTCTGTCGAGTTTTAACCTGTGTGAATGCTGGTAAGTTACTCCAACCTGGTCTGCGATAAAATAGGAGTAATCAAAGTTTATTTTTTTGATATTATTGAATAGTGAAACGCCCGTTTTGGCCTGGATTTCAATATTGTCTAATTTCTTAGGTCCGTCTGTTAAAGTGTTGATATTGTTTTGATTGTAAAAATCCATTCTGCCAGAACTGGAATTAAAGATTAACCTTCCCTCGGGAAAATCAATCTGGTGTATTTTCTTGGTGATCGTCCGTAGCCTGTCCAAAGTGTTTATGACTGATGAAATCGTTTGTTTACAATAGACTTGATCATTCATACAGTTGAAATTTGGATTTGTATTCGTTGTATGTGTTATGACATTCCCATAGCTATTTTGTACAAGGGAACCACCGTCGATGTAACTAAATTCTATCAGGTCATGTTTTGGCGTCTCAATCTTGTCTACGAACCAAGCTGTCGAGTACAAAGGAGGCTGGTATTGTTGTAAAGTTTGTGATT
>NZ_DATHGC010000122.1:0-16303 GCF_035317785.1 Pedobacter sp.
ATGGCCAGCAATTTATCACGCCTTGACTCGTCGTAAAGAGAAGCCCAAAAACCGTCACCGATATCAGCCTGATAACCCACCATTTCAAAGTCAGGCTTTGCAATGCGCTGACTGTGAAACTGAACCCCTCCGTTTACAAAACCTTCAGTACCGGTAAGTTTAAATTTAAGCCTGAGGTGATAATTCGAATAGGTTCCTGTAGTCTTTATGAATTGATTATGTGGAACCATTTCTGTCAGCGAGCCGCCCATTATGGCACCTTCCCGGATGCGCCAGGTTTTAACCGTATCACCTTCCCAGCCCTTAAAACTCCTGCCATCAAATAGTTTGATTTTCTTCTTTCCAGATTGGGCATTCGATTGCAGAAAAGGAGCAAAACATAGGATCAGAACCACATAAAAAACTCTCATATCAGGATTTTTTCTACTTTAATATTTGATTATCAAAATCTTAGCCATTTTGGCTTTACCTTTGGAGCGGAAAATTTAGGAATATATAACTAAAATAGGAAATATTTAATTACAAAAAATATTTATTCTCAGTTTGATAAGAGATTTATGCGTTTTCAGATTAAATCAGCCCCGTCATTTCTTTGGGTTTTCGGTTATAGCAGTTAGGGCCTGCAGAAACCATGCGGAATGAGGAATCCATTGCTCTGTCCAGCGCCATTCATTGCCGTTGTCTTCTATTTTATAATCTATCCCGCCTCCATCACCATTTTCTTTCTTTCCTGTAATCCCATTTGAAATACCGCCCCTTTGTGAACCATGACCAAACAGCGCTTTCATATAAGGCACGTTGTTTTTACCAAATTCATACATAAAGCAAACATTGTAGGGGTTAGATCCCAATATCCAGGACATCTGCTGCTGGGCGTATCCGGCAAGTGAATCCTTAACACCCCAGACGTTGTCTGAGGGATAGACCAAACGACCGCCAACAATGGCCGCAGCGGCCAAAGAAGCTAATCTGGCATTTTCTCCCTGCCACCACCATCCAGTCTCGTTTTCGTGAGGAATAAAAAACCCATTCTTAATTTTTCCCTGGTATTTGAAAGTTTGTCTGGCATAACCGAACGGGTTACTGACTTCAGCCGTAACGCTGAGATTATAGTCCAGCGCCTTTTTAATAACCGCCATAGTCCCGTCCCTTCTACTTCTATCTGTTTCTTTTGTCAGGTACCTGCACAATGCAATAACCGGTAATCCGGCATCGGCAGCATGCCAAAACGGGCGGTCTTTATCATCTGCCAGAAAATAACCCTTTGGGGTCATCCTTTTTTTTAGATTATCCGCCCGTTTTCTTGCCTCATCGCCATAATAAGCGCTATCGGTTATTATCCAAAGTTCAGTAGCGGCCATCAGTGCGCAATAATCATCAATGATGTTCTCCTTGCCATCGTCTGTGTATTTCGTGTTGTTGACCACCAAATGTGCATAGGCCCTTTTTGCCGCAGCCAGATATTGGGCTGAACTGAACTCACCATCCCGTTTCCAGCCTGATATACGTGCAAGTGCCGCAATACCCATTCCTCCCCCCTCTCTGAATGCACACTGGTAATCGGAAGTTGTTTTACTGTCAGCTTCCAGACCTACTATTCGTCTTGCACTGATATCCGGTTTAAAATAACTGAAAACTGTCATGTAAAAATAATCCTCTTTGGACAATGAACGCATGATATAATCTGCACCCCATAAGCCCTCGCTGGCCAGCGAATCCTTAATACCCAGCCGCTCAAGTGTGCCTGGAATACTTTCATATGTATTTGCCATAGACCATACCACGTTCGGAATCTGCTGAGGCGACATGAAATTGGCGTAGGCCAAATGAGAAAAATATTTACTGATGTCACCAGAGGCATCTGCCCATCCACCCCTGATGTCTACACGCTGCTCACTCCCATAAAGCAGCATATGGGCATCACCCTCCAGTTCCTGTGGCGTATTTGCCCTTTGTTTATTATAATAATGAACTATAGCACCAAGCGTACTGTTTGCCAAAGCATTTTCTCCGATCCTAAATTCTTCAGAACTGATGTTTTTATCGGCGTAATTGATGCTGACCTTGTATTTGCCGGCTTTGAGAAATGAAGTAAAATCAGCGGAATAATAATGTTTTCCGGGTGTCCATTCTTCAATAGTTCCCAGGCTCTTCAAGTTTCCTGAAAACTCAATCTTTTTTGTTCCTATATTGACCACACTAAATTTTAAAATGCCTTTTACCGGCTGGTCGAAACGCACCACTGCCCTTTTAGGACTTTTCGTATCATAGGCAACATGATTTACATAAATAGCTGGCTGGCTGATTGCAGAAACAGAAAACATGAGTACAATTCCTGTTAACAAAGACTTTAGATGATTCATTTTTGAGCAGTAATTTCTGGATTTAAGGGGAATTCCTAAAATACTACTTATAAATGAGTTATTCCATCACAAAAGCTAGCCTTTAAATTTTACCCCGCAACCAACAGCTTTGGTAAACGTAACCACAGGTTTATTTCCTGAAAGCAACGCTTTAAGCGCATCTTCTAAAAATGCTTTGCGTTCAGTGCCTGTATTCTCCGGATCATTGTCTATAGCCCCAATATATTCCACCTTTATCGCATCACTATCTTTGCTCAGAAGATATACATGCGGCGTACGTTCAGCACCAAACTGACGTGTGACGGTCTGACCGGGATCAAACAGGTAAGCAAACGGAAATCCTTTAGATTTAGCACGTTCCTGCATGAGTTTAAAATCATCACCACCTGACACTTCAGGGTCATTTGGATTAATGGCAATTACCGGGAACCCCTTAGCAGCATAGTCCTTATGCAATTTGATCAGTCTCTCTTCATAGGCCTGTGAAACGGGACAGGTGTTGCAGGTAAAAACAACAATATACCCCCTGGCATCTTTGTAATCTTTGAAAGACACCATTTTATTATCGACATTCTTTAAACTAAGCTCAGGAACCACGCTACCGGGCTGGTATCCTTTGGTTTGAGCTGCAGCATGCAGGCAGAGCGCCATTAATGCCATCGTGATTAAATTTTTCATACCCTTTATTTATTGATATTGTAAATATTTATTAATTCAGTATATGTCAATTCCTTTGGAAATAATTGTCTGCGGTTCCTGGCCCTATTCACAACCAGTGTGGCCGGTATGGTGCCCGACCAATTTTTATCAACTTTTTCAATGTACACCTGCTGGTCTCTTTCATTCAATACGAATACTTCATTAGCCAGTTTCATCTTCCTTAAAAAAGGTTTTACTTCTGATTCCAGCTTTGATTTAAAATCAAGGCTTATTAAAAGCACTTTCAATGGCGCGTTATAGTAGGTCTTTTTAAGCTTTTCAAACGAAGGCAGCTCTTTCACACAGGGAATACACCAGGTAGCCCAAAGATTCACCATATAAACTGTATCCTTACCGTTTTCCAACCTTTTATTCAGCTGGTCAACTGTAAGGAGCTGTACATCCTGAGCTAAAAGTTTGGATGAAACAACAGCTAGTAAGACAAGGGCATAAAATACCTTCATGGTTCTGTATCAACAATTTAGGAATAAATTTGTTTATTCAGCTTAGCCCTCATCGTAGCTAAGCATCCAGGTAATTCCAAATCTATCGGTAATCACACCAAAAAAAGCTCCCCAGGGACGGCGGGATAGCTGATCTTTAATGTTGCCACCTTTTGAAAGTGAAGAAAAGATTTTTTTTATCTGATGAGCACTATCACAAGTAAAAGACAAAGAAATATTTGTTCCTAGCGTAAAGCCGGCACAGCTAATCATATCAGAGGCCATAATGATCATGTCGTCTGTAATCAGCACAGCATGCATAATCTGATCCTCTGTGCCCGGGGGATACTGAATGTCTGAAGGCGTTTCCCCGACCGTCTGAAAGGTTAACTCACCGCCAAAACTGTCTTTATAAAAAATCATGGCCTCACGGCAGTTCCCTCTGAAGGTCACATATGGAGTCAGTATTGCCATTTTTAATATCTTTCTCCAAATTTAAGGCAAGAATTAAATTTAAAGGGGGTGCAGAAGTGACATTTTGAATGGTAAAATGCGACCTGTTAAAGATAGATCGCGCCCTCCATCACTATAACTGACGAGCCGCTTACCCAAATCCCGTCTTCCTCAACCCGAACATGAATATCAGAGGAGTGCTTGACGGCGGTTCCCTGTAAAATACGATAATCCTTGTTGCGTTCAATAAAACCATAATGTTCAAGATATCCTGTTAAAGGCCCTGCTGCAGTCCCGGTAGCAGGGTCTTCATCAATGCCAATACCCGGATTAAAAAATCTTGCTTCTGCCAGATATTCAGGATGCGGATGATTTGTGGTAAAAAGATAAAAGCCCTCGAACCTATATTCTTCAGACAATTTTTTCAAAATGGCTTTATCAGGTACCGCTTTCTGAAGCGTTTCAAAATTTTTCACCGGCACCATTAAGTGTGCCACCTCAGTTTCTGCTACATTGACTTCCCAATTGTTAAGCACTAAATCTTCAATATCAAGTCCAATAGCCGGTGCGACAATGGCAGCTGAGATAGGCTTTTTTACTTTAACAGGGCGCTGTTTCATGGCAACATACGGGAGTCCTGCTTCTTCGGTGATCCTTAACGGGATCTTTGTATCCTTTATAAAGACCCATGGCATTCCATCCTGATTTTTAAAAATATCCCAATGTTTCAGCAGGGCCAGGCAAACAGCTCCCAAAAGGTTATGTCCCGCCCCGTTCACTTCAAACTCAGCCGGCGTAAAAGAACGTATCTTAAGGGCATTTTCGGCTTTAGAATAGGTAACAAAAGAGGTTTCAGAATATCCAAACTCCCTGGCAATGCTGAAATATTCTTCAAGCTCAAGAGGAGCTTCAGTATAAACTACTGAAAGCTGATTCCCCTTATATTTTTGGTCTGTAAATACATCTAGTACATAATAATCTAATTTCTTCATTTCTATTAATTTTACTATTTAACAATATGCATCAATGCCTTATAACTGCTGAGTTTTGAGTAAAGTTTTTTTAGCCAAAAAATCCATTGAAATATTTTCCTGATCTGCATAGCTTCATTCTTTTGGATAAATGAAAATTGTATATCAAAATTAATCAGCAATAGTTTAAATTTGTTATGGGTTAACTTAAGGTAACCGGTTACCTTAAGTTAACCATCAGCATATGACAACTATAAGCATAAATGGAAAAATACAGGAAGCAACCTGCGAACAAGAGCTTTCAGCTATCCGGGACAGCCTGGAAATCCTCGGCGGAAAATGGAAACTGAGAATCATGCGCCACCTGAACAGCAGAGAAGGTAAAAGAAACACCTTTAAAAAGATTCAGCGCGAGATCGAGGGGATTTCGGCTAAGATGTTATCCAAAGAGCTGCAAGATCTGGAGATCAATCTATTGGTTTCCAGAACAGTACTGGACACCCGCCCAGTTACAGTGGCCTATGCCATGACTGAGTACGGCTGCAGCGTGCTGCCTGTAACAGATACCCTGGTAGAATGGGGCCTGAATCATCGCCAGAAGATCAAATCGTAATACAAAAGGGCAGGTTTTGAAAACCTGCCCTTTTGTATTAATCTCCTATCTTATCACATTAATGTTTTCCAATTCCTGTTTTGTACATTTTTGCGCCAAAAATGAAAATAACAACGTAACATACGATTGGGGCATAATAAGCATTTGCGACACCGTGATGATCAGCAATAAAACCCATCAGGAACGGCAAAATTGCGCCGCCTACAACTCCCATTGAAATAAAAGAAGAAGCCTGCTGTGTATGCTTACCAAGATTTTTCAATCCTAAACTGAAAATGGTCGGGAACATGATACTAAAAAAGAAGTTGATCATTAGCAATGCGATGTATGAAGGCCAGCCCAAATGCTGCGCTACTATAACGCACATAACGATATTTCCTGCCGCAAATATGGCCAGCAGTTTATTAGGCGCCATCACTGTCATTAATGAGGTACCAACAATACGTCCAAGCAGCATCATGCCCATAAAAAGTCCCATAAAATAAGCCGCTTTTTCACCGCTAAAATGCATAATATTAGTGCCGTAATTGATAAAGAATGCCCAGGTACCACCTTGCGCTGCAACATTAAAAAATTGTGCCACACAGGCCCACACAAAGTGACGGTGTTGGAAGAGCCCTTTCTGCGGTGCCAAATCAATATTCACTGCTTCAGGATCATCTGAAGTTGTTACAGCATGAGGATCAGTCAACGGAGGTATTTTAAGAAACATAAAGGCAACCGCAATTAATAATACAACGATACCGATACAGACATATAATGTTTTTACAGATGTAAGGTCTGTGCTTTTTACAGTATCCCCAGCCAAAAGAAAAAAGCCTCCGATGAGTGGTCCAATAATAGTACCTACCGCATTGAAAGTTTGTGCAAAGTTTACGCGCAGATCACTTTTCCGCTGATCACCAAGAGCCGCCGCAAACGGATGCGCAACGGTCTCTAACGTTGCCATGCCACAACCCACGATAAATAGCGCTATCCTAAAAAAGGTAAATGATGAAGCATTGGCCGCCGGCACAAATAAAAATAAGCCCAGGGCAAATAAAACGAGGCCTAATATCACCCCAGGCTTATATCCATATTTCTTCATGAAAAAGCCAGCCGGGACACTCATAATAAAATAAGCGCCAAACACGGATAATTGGATCAATCCCGATTGGGCCATTGACAGGTTCAGGACGTTTTGAAAGTGTTTGTTGAGTACATCGCTCATGGAATGCAGCACGCCCCACATCAAAAATAATGAAGTGACACAAATAAAAGTGATTATAAATCTCTTTTCGGTAAATAGTGGTTTTTGGTCCATATATTTGGTTTGTTTGTTGGCTCAATAATAATAAAACGATTCATCATCACAACAATGCTGAATCGTTTTATCATTTGAATATACATAATATTTCAAAAGCAAAAGATACAGCTTTTATTATAAATGACAATACCTGCCACCACTGCGTCTGTAACAACTTTAAGAAAGAAAACTTGCTTACTCGCCGCGCCTCAGGCTTTTACTTCCGCCAATGTTGTAGCGTATACCGAACGCCTGCTGGTTATCAACAACCCCTTCCAGGAAGTGAAAGGACAGCGTAAACTGACCTTCAATCCCTTTGTAGATATGCGGCCTCCAGGTCAGATCAGTCCTGTTGTAAGTTTTAGCAGAATAAAACTGGTCTCCATACAATAATCTGTGGCCCTGTCCTTTGTAAAAAGAATTGATCACACCAAAACGACGGTACTCCATCAGGAGTTCCAACAATGCGCCTTTGGGTGTTTTCCAGCCCCCAACACTGCGTACCCGTTCGAAAGACATCATCCCGCCGGCATTGATCGTCAGGGAATCCAAAAAAGTTCTGCGCGACAAATCTACCCCAACCTTTACTATGGCAGCGCCATTGTCTTCGACATGGTCATCAGCGATAGGAACAGCAGGGCCAGCATTGTGAAGCATCATGGCATAGTGTGAAACAAAAAATATCCCTTTTTTATAGCTGCCCGAAAGTCCGAAAATAAAGTTTTCACGGTCCGTGGCAGTCTGTCTGCTTGTCCAGTCTATCCAAAGGACCTGCTTCCAGTTTTCATTCTGATATTTGAGTAGCATCCCTTCTACATTTGGCCGGTAATAATTAAAAGTGTCTTTAAGCAAAGCCCTTGGATAATCGTCGACAAGTGTCCGCCGGGGGAACATTCCCATAAAGAAATTCCAGTCCTGCTTTTTAAATTCGTAATAAGCTACCGGATCGATCTTATTGGTAAATTTGGGCGAGCCAAATTCATGCAGTGCGTTTAATCCTATTCTAAGCCTGTGGGTACTGTCCAGCAGCAGTCCAATTTCCGGAGAAAACCGCAACCCAAAGATCGTTTGAGAAAAACGGTTGGAGTTGGCATATTCCCTGTTATCGGCAAACGTATGGAGGTTTAGGTTACCCTCCAGCTCCTGTGCCTGAACACAATTGCCAATGAAATAAAGCAGAATGATACTGAAGAGAAATTTAAAACGCATTTGCAAAGGTAATTTTTAGGTTAATGTGTTACTGCAGCCGGACTTTCTTGCCCGGCGTTTGCAGCGGCAGCAAATATAGTCTGTTTTTTCTTTACCATAATGCTAACTCTGTAAATCAAAAATATACTGATCACAATCACGACCGAGACTACGATACCCAGAATCCCATAGTGTTCAAGCGGACTGGTCTTATTTTTTTGAGTTACGATCAAACCGGCAAAAAGCGCAGCTATGCCACCG
Source organism: Pedobacter sp. (assembly GCF_035317785.1). Taxonomy (GTDB): domain Bacteria; phylum Bacteroidota; class Bacteroidia; order Sphingobacteriales; family Sphingobacteriaceae; genus Pedobacter. The sequence goes on from NZ_DATHGC010000122.1 coordinate 8,277, forward strand.
GCCATTTGCTGCAATGAAGAATTGACACTCATAAACGCACCCCGGTCTTTCATATCCGGAATGCTCATCGTCAATGTTGTCGCCGGGATGATCCTGCTCATGATCCCCATAAACATGATCATATTGATCACAACTACCTGCCACACAGGCACCGGATCCAGGTTGGTGTAGATCAGGATCATGATGATGGCGATGACACATCCGGCAGTGAAAATTAAGAATTTATCTACTTTATCACTTAGTTTACCAATTAGCGGCATCACTATAATCGAGGAAAAACCGGTAAACATAAAGATCAGCGGCAATTGCTCGGCTGTAATCCTGATGTTGTTAATGAGGTAAGAGCTGCTGAAAGGCATCAGCATAAAACCACCGACACTCAAAAAGGCAGTTGCAATAAAACCTGTTTGATAAGAAGGGTTAGAAATGGCATGCCACAAATGCAGAAAAGCATTCTTATCAGACTGCAATTCAAGGTGTTTATCAATTGGTCTTATTTTCAATATGATGACCACTGCGATGCACGAAGCCAGAACCACGATCATCAAAAAGGTCGAATGCCAGCCCCAGGCATTGGCCAGATAAAGACCGATTGGAATACCAAGGATCTGACTTCCGGAAAATGCCATTTGCACAAATCCCATCACCCTCCCCCGCTGGTTGACCGCGAAAATATCGGCCATAATGGTCATCGTGATGGCACCAATAACACCTCCAAACAGACCGGTAACGATCCTGGCACCAAGCAGCATCCAGAAGCTCGTAGCCAGCGCGCAGCACAGCGTGCCCACAATAAATCCAAAATAAAAGAAAAGCAGCAATTTTTTACGGTCAAATTTATCAGCGAATCCTGCCGCGAGAATACCTGAAGCGCCTGCGCTGAAGGCATAAGAAGACACAACCAGCCCAAATCCTTTGGGAGTGATGGCCAGGGACTTCATGAGAAAATCGCCAAGCGGAGCGAGGATCATAAAATCGAGTACTATTGTAAATTGCAGCAATGCAAGGATCGCAATGACCAATTTCTGATAGGTTGTGAAAGGTTGGGCTATATTCGTCTGAGATTGTTCCATTCTATATGTTTTATTATTTTTTTAATGCTTTGAGTACAAGTTCAAAAGTATCCCAAAGTGCTTTATCTGTCAGTATAAAGGCTTGTCCCGCTATACTTCTTTTTTCATTGTGAAAACGGATCAGGTTGTATAAAGGTGCAAATGCTACCGACCAGTAAACATCAAGGGACATTGGGTTTATTTCACCGCGGCTTACCGCATTGTGCATGAACTTGCCAAGTGTCGGTTTGAAATTACCGGCAATACAATTGAAAATCTGCTCCTGGTAGCTTGACGACCGCAGCAGTTCCAGAAACCGGGCAGATATTGGATTTTCAAGCATACATTTCGCTCTGTTCTTCCACTGCTGCCTCAATCCTTCTTCAAAAGATGCCTCGGGGTCAAAGTTTTCCAGCATAATGTCACTCATCCGCTTCCCCTCTTCCATCCCGACCTGCAGGATCAGGTCATCTTTATCCTTATAATAAATGTAAAGTGTGGCAACAGATATCCTGCATTCTTTGGCCAGCTTATTCATCGTAAACCCCTCAAAACCGGTTCGCACCAACAACTCCATTGCTTTCGCTTTGACCAGGTCCACCTTATTTAAATCTCTGCCGCGCATATCAGTAAATTACACCAGCAAATATAAATGAATATTCATTCACTTATAAATATTAGGTAAAATATATTTTCAGGACCTGTTTATCGAACTTTATCGTGCCTGAATTGTTATCATGACAATCTGAATAAGATGATCACATCACTCAAAAAAGCTGCCATGAAAACTCCTAAGAAAACTATAAAAGCTGAAATCAAAGATCAAAAAAAACCTAAAGGCGCTGAACCTGAAAACGCAACATCAGCAAAAGATGCGAAGAAAGTCAGTACGAGTAAAAAGAAATAATTGTTGTATATAACTATAGTTGAATACAGCACCTATGCCAGTATAGGACAACAATTTTCCTGTCAAATCTTCAAGAGTATTGCAAGGGGGCTTCAAGGGGCTTGCATAACCCTTTAGGCCTTTCAATCCCTGTGGAGCCCTTGAGCGGGTGCATGTAAGATATAGCCGCAAATCAGCAGCTGAACAGTAAAGGAGGATTAGGTACTAAGATTTCTTTTTAGGAACTTTAGCTCCTTCTTTCCTGGCTTCTGAAAGTCCGATAGCTACAGCCTGCTTTTTGGAAGTTACTTTCTTGCCACTACCCGATTTTAATTTCCCTTCTTTCATTTCATGCATCGTTTTTTCTACTTTTTCAGATGCCTTTTCAGAATATTTTGCCATTTCTTTAAAACTTATGTTCAATGTCAATAACAAGTCTGTTTTTAGAAAGTTTAAAGCTTTTTTATTTCACCTGTGCTCCAGGAGATTTTGCTTTATACGCCGGATTTATCTAACTTAATTCCCGATTAAAAAAATACACCTATGAGCTCTCGCAGGGGTTTTATTAAAGACGCAGCCTTACTGACCGCAGGAACATTGGTCTCCAGCACCTCTTTAGGTTATTTTTCTATTCCTAAAAAGAAAAAGATCATCATCATTGGTGCCGGCTTTGCAGGTCTGTCCGCTGCTTATTCCCTCTATCAGCGCGGCATAGATTTTGAGCTCATAGAATCCAGGAATGAAGCCGGGGGCAGGGTATTTTCACATGCCATTGATGAAAAAGAAAAACTCACTGTAGAACTGGGCGCCGAATGGGTTGGAGAAGACCATCATTTTCTGCGCGGATTATGTGACCGGTTTAAACTTCCTTTAGACAACAACCAGTTTGACACCCAGGTAATTTATAAAAACAAACATTACACGACCCTTGAGCAGGTCACCTCTAAACAATGGGATGCTAAATATCAGCAGCTCCTGCTGAATTATCAAAAATTAACAGAAGCTCAAAAAGAAGCATTGGGCAGAAAGCTGGATAAGATCGACTGGTGGCGATACCTGGTCAACAATGGCTGCAGCGGCCGGGACCTGGACATTAGAGAGCTAACAGACAGTACTGATTTTGGGGAGAGCATCAGACATGTCTCCGCATATGCAGCTTTAGACGAATATTCCCGGAGCAGCAAAAATTCCAGGAATGAAATGGATTATAAGATCAGGGGCGGCAACCAGCAATTGGCTTTTAAGCTAAAGTCACTATTTGCCGGTAAGATCAAATTTGGTCACCAGGTGCAAAAAGTAGTCCAGACTGACCGGGTAAAAGTACATTGCGACAATGGTTACATCGCCGAAGGCGACAAACTCATCTGTACCGCTCCCACCTTTGCTGTAAAAAAGATCAGCTGGCAGCCTGAACTGCCGGAAACCATGACCTATGCCTTAGATGCACTCCAGTACGCAAGAATCAACAAAAACGCACTACTGTTCAACAAGCGCTTTTGGAAGAATGACAGTTTTGACATGATCACAGATATGCCCGGCCATTATTTCTACCATGGCACAAAAAACCAGCAATCAGCAAAGGGAGCTTTGATATCTTATACCATTGGCGACAAGGCAGCTGTAGTGGCCAATCAAACCGATCAATGGCGTACACAAATGATACAAGCCTCTCTGCAGCCTGCATTTCCAAACATTAAAGATTTATTGGAAAAACAGACCAATTACTATTGGGGCAATAACGATTACTCCATGGGTGCCTATGCCATGTATGGCAAAGGAGAATGGTTTGATCTTTTCCCCAAATTGAACGCAAGCCACATCCATACCCATTTTGCCGGAGAGCACCTGTCTGAATACTGGCAGGGCTTTATGGAAGGCGCACTGGAAACTGGAAAAGAGGCTGCAGCCAAAATCTAGCCAGCCTCCCCTCCATACTTAATTGATAAAGATCTCATCTACAAACATTACCGCCGGCTTCCCTTTACCAGGATGCCATGCAGGCAACTTCTTAGTCGTTTTGGCTACCAGCTTAATGCAGGAAAGCAGTTGCGGCTTAAATTGCACTTCCATATTCACGATCAACGGTACATCACCCGGCTTTGCTGCCTGCGGCCGGTAGGTGCCCAGCAATTTCAGATTTTTAGAATCCTTACCGCCCCAAACCTCTACCACCTGCGGCAACAGGGAGTTGTTGGCCAGGTGTCTGATGGCATTTAGGCCGACAGCCTGTGCCAGTACGGGTTGCTTAAACAGCATCAATGTCGAGAAGTCGTTCTTAATATAGCCCGCCCAGCGGCCCTGGAAAATATCAATACTGCCAAACTGCCCGTCAATCAGTGCCGGGGCTCTGCCACCGTTGAGGTTTTCTTCAGGCAGCAATAAATTGCTGATGCTATCAGGTTTATAGGTGCTTTTGTACAAAGGGAACTCCAGCAGATCACTGCTTATCCAGCCCTTCTTATAGCTGCGCGTTTTGAGTATCATATTTTTGCTGACAGGAATCGGGTTTTTGTAAAGTGGAGCTTTTGCACTGTCAGGCTCAGAGCCATCCAGCGTATACCGAATCTCTACACCTTTGATGGCATGCTTCAATTCCAGGTTAAAAGCTTGTTTAAATAGCCTGGATTCCACATTTAGCTTAGGCGGGTTCAGCTTAGATGAAAACTGACCTGTACCATTAAAGCCACCGACGACATTGATCTTTCTGTATTGCTTCTGCAATTGTTTGAGCTCTGCCGGGTTCATTTGTGTCTCCCATAGGGCAAGGTATTTGACGCCGCTTTTATTGGCATAGTCGCTGACCGTTTTGTAGCCGACTGCGGTGCCTGACAGCGATAAGGTGTGCAAATGCTTCAGGTCCTTTAAATATTTAAGCCCGTCCCCTTTTATTGCAGTAAAATTCAGAATCAGCTTCCTCAGGTTTTTAAACTCAGCGATCACCTTCAGGTCTTCATCTTTAACAGGCATTCCGCTCAGGTTTAAAGAAACAATTTGTTTTTTAATGGCTTCCAGTTCCTTTAAAACATCCGGTTTAAAACTCGTTTTATCATAAACAACAACAGCAAGCGCAGGTGAATTCTTTGCCAGAGGCGAGATCACCCTGTAATTGTTACTGAGTTTTTTTATATCATCCTCATCCGCAGCACTGAAATCATAATCTTCTTCTTCAGCCATTTCCGGAGGAGTCAGGTAGACAGCTGCCAGTATCCTCAGCGAATCATTTTCAGCCAGATCCAGCACCTTCTTTTTCATTTCCCCATTCTGTTTTACCCACAGACTCAGCAAGGCCGTTTCATCATCAGTCAGCTGGGCTTCGTCTTTGGGCGGCATATGCTTCTTCTCATCCATAGGAAGATGGATACGTTGCAGCAGCAAACTGATCTCAGGCTTACCCGGCACAAAAAGCTGTCCGTTCTTCCCGCCTTTCAGCATTGATTTGGCATCAGCCAGGATCAATCCGCCTTTAGCCTTTTCCAGGTTATGACAGTTCAGGCACTTTTGAGAAAAAATGGGCAGGATGACGTCTTCAAATACCCTGGCCTGGTCAATCGGCACTTTGAGGATTTGTTTGGCCGGAGTTATGGGTTCCAGTACAAAATTCTCTCCATGGGTCAGTGTAGCACCGTAGTGTCCGGTCATGATCAGTGCAAGCGTAACCACCACGGCTCCCGCTTTAGCAAAGGGAGCTTTGTACCAGGCTGCATTTCTGCACCAATAAATCGCCGAACCCACGAAAACAACGCTTACCCCTGTCCATTTGTGCCAGTCCAGCAAAGCACCTCCATAAGCCGGTTCCCTGGAAAGAAACAGCCCCATAATCACCGTAATGGCAGAAAAAACAACGCCAAGCAGCAACAATCCTGAGGTAAAGTTCTGGTACAGGTTTTCCTTTGCATAAGCAGTCTTAAACCTGAAAAATTCCAGTACCATAGCCAGCATCAGGATCACAATCGGAAAATGGAGCAGCATGGGATGCATTCTGCCTACCGGCTGCAGCCAAAGCGGAATACTGATCTTATGGCCAAAGATCAGGAGAAAAACAATAAAAATATTAGCCGCAAAAAGCAGGTTCTCTGCGAAACCTTTCAGGGTTATCTTCATAGAGAAACTATACGCGGGTAAATTTGTAAGGATAAACTTTTCCGGATGCCCATTGTGCCACATACAGATTCTCATCATCATCCACACAGACATCATGCGGATTTAACAAGATCTTATCCAGTTGTGACATCGGCTGTAATACGCCATCCTTATAAACAGGCTCAGTGCCGCCAATATTTGACACTACCTTGTTGTGCTTGTCGAGGATGGTTACAAAGCCACTTCCTGCAGCATTCAAATCTGGCGAGCGCAATACCGCAGCATACAAATGATCTTTGTGGATCACCGGACGGCAGACGCAGGCGCCCGGTAAGGCAATCACCTCGATCAAATTTCCCTGCAGGTCAAACCGTTTAAAACAGTTGCGTGTACGGTCAGTAACCAACAAAGTTGCTTTTCCCTGTCTTTTATCTATACAAACCCCGTGAGCATTGTCCAGGTTTTTGGTTTCGGTCCCTCTGCCGCCAAAGTGGCTCAGGAGCTTGCCATCCGCACTGTAATGAAACACGTACTGCAGGCCATAACCATCAGCTATGAAGAAACTGCCATTGTCGGCAACCGCTGTTTCTGTAGGCACAAACTCTTCTATTTTTTTATACAGTCCGGTTTCCATCGGACAGTCTATGGTCATTAATAGCTTGCCGTCCAGGGTAGTTTTATATACCTGATGCCTGTTCGTATCCGTAATGAAGAGATATTCCCTGCCGTTCTCCTTTGCCAGGGTCAGTCCATGGGCACCAGGAAATTCATGCCCCCATGATGACAGCAATTTACCAGATTTATTATAGATCAGCACATTATTCTTAGTCTCGTTGGTGAGCAGGATGATTCTTCCTTTAGCGTCCTGCACCATTTCATGGCAGTCATTTACAGGGTTGACCGATGGGTTCAGCTGTCCCCATTTCGCATCCATACTGTATTTCATTTTGTTGTGACCATATACAGGTCCTTTTGGGCTCGCGAGCATATCTTTAGCTATAAAAAAGCTTGCCGAAACGGCAGCAGTGTGTTTGATAAATGTTCTTCTTTCCATATTACGCAATGATGTCGTTAATTACTTTGCCGGAAACGTCAGTTAACCGGTATCTTCTTCCTAAATGTTTAAATATCAGTTTCTCATGGTTCAGCCCCAGCTGATGTAAAACTGTAGCCTGAAAATCATGCACATGCACCGGATCTTTGGCCACGTTGTAACCAAATTCATCGGTCTCTCCGTAAACTCCGGGCTTAATGCCTCCGCCTGCCATCCAGATGCTGAAACAGCGCGGATGGTGGTCACGGCCATAATTATCTTTGCTCAGGGTACCCTGACTGTAATTGGTGCGTCCAAACTCACCGCCCCAGATCACCAGTGTTTCGTCAAGCAGCCCTCTTTGTTTGAGGTCGGTGATCAGCGCCGCAGAAGCCTGGTCAACATCTTTGGCCTGACCGGCAATGTCTCTTGGCAGGTTGCCGTGCTGGTCCCATCCCTGGTGATATAACTGCACAAAGCGTACGCCATTTTCACTCAGTTTGCGGGCCAGCAGACAGTTGGCCGCAAAAGTGCCGGGCACCAGGCAATCCGCACCATACATTTTAATGATGTCATCCGGTTCTTTGGAAACATCGGTAATCTCCGGAACTGCGGTCTGCATCCGGTAGGCCATTTCATATTGCTGTACCTTGGCGCTGATCTCCGGATCTCCAAATTCCTGGTAAGACATGTCGTTCATTTCCGCCAGCTTATCGAGCATCTTTCTGCGTTCAAAACGGTTCAGACCTGCAGGATCTTTAAGGTACAGCACCGGATCTTCACCAGCACTGAACTGCACGCCCTGATGGGTAGAATCGAGAAAGCCATTGGTCCAGAGTTTGGAATATACCCCTTGTCCGTCACCCTTGCCCCTGGACAACAATACTGTAAAGGCAGGTAAATTTTTATTTTCACTGCCCAGACCATAACTCAGCCATGCTCCCATACTGGGCCTGTTGCCCTGTTGAGCACCCGT
>NZ_DATHGC010000123.1:0-4968 GCF_035317785.1 Pedobacter sp.
AAAACAAGCAGACCACCGTGATAAAATAAACCAGATCGCGCGTATCCAAAACACCCCTGCTGATGGACTGATAATGTTCATTTACACTCAATCCCAAAAACAGGCTCTCCAGATCACGCAGTGCAAAGACCTTGCTCATGGCATCAAAGCCAAGATAGGCAATGAAGCAGATGAAGACTGAAACCGCAAAGGCAATCACCTGGTTGCTGGTCAGCGAAGATGCAAATATGCCAATGGCAATAAAGGCCGCACTCAGGAGCAGCAATCCTACATAAGAACCGGTTACCGCACCGGTGTCCACATTGCCGGCCGGAAGGCCCAGCTGGTATACAGTATAGTAATAAATTAAAGTAGGCAGCAGAGAAAAGGCAACAAGAACAAAACCCGAAAGATACTTTGCCAGGATAATCTGCCAGTCCGTGAGTGGTTTGGTCGCGAGCAGTATATAGGTTCCCTCTTTCCGCTCTTCAGCGAATGACCGCATGGTAATGGCAGGAACAAGGAACATGAACAGAAAAGGCGCCAGGCTAAAAAAGCCGGTCAGTTCCGCATACCCATATTCCAGGATAGAAGTCTCCGGAAAAAACCACAGCAGCAGGCCGGATGCCAGCAGGAATATACCAATGGTGATATACGCCATCAGTGAATGAAGTGAGCTAAATAATTCCCGTTTGAAAACCGCGTACATGCAGGGAAAAATTAAAAATTTAACCCGGCTCGCAGGCCCGCAAACGAGCGCGTGCCATTACTTCTGGACCAGCCTTCATACCTCACACCAAAGTCCAGCGATTGCCTTTTTCCAACAGGAAATGCTGTCCCGATGCCCGGCGAATAAGCAAGTGCAGTTCCGGTCCCTGAGCCATTAGCGGTAGATATCGCCACACCAGCCTCAGCGGCTCCATAAATGTAATCCGTAAAAAAATACTTCAACCCGGCCTTGATGGGCACATATCCCTCTCTGAACTTAACCCCGACAAAGACTTCCTTCCCGTTGAACCTCAGGTAGCCTGCACTCACAGTCAATCTCAGGCTTTCTGCCAGCGGGTGCTGATAAAGTAACGAACCACCGACGCCATAATTGGCAGCATCTGCATAAGCGCCAACAGGAAAAGCGAAGTCCACACCAATGCCCAGCTTAGGCCCATTGTCATCAGATTGCGCATTGACTTTTGAAAAACAAACAAAGCCAATAAAGGCCGTCATTAAAATTATCTTCTTCATGGAAATTCTAAAAATTCAAATCTACAAAAAAAGCCCCGATGTTAAATCGGGGCCTTCGATATCGTTTAAGTAATAACTAGCTTACAAACCGAAGTTCCAGGCTAATCTCAGACCGATGAAAGAAGAAGTTCCATCATTTGACCATCCTTCATAGCGACCCCCAAGTTCAATAGTAGATTTATCAGCTACAGGAAATTCAACACCAACACCCGGAGCATAAGCAAACGCTGTACCACCGTCGCCATCGCCGGTTGAAAAAACAGCGCCAAGTTCTCCACCTACATAGATGTTTTCAGCAAGAAAATACCTCAAACCGGCTTTTACGGGGATAAAACCAGAATTAATCTTGCCAAGTCCCGGGATGTCCTTAGATTGAAAGTTTAAGTAACCTGCATTACCGGTCAAATTCAATTTGCTGGCAATTGGATGTTGATAAGTCAAAGAACCACCATAGCCTAAATTATAACCATCACCGAAATCTCCCATTGGGAATCCGAATTCCACACCAATGCCTAATTTAGGTCCTGACATTGCTGCGTCCTGAGCTTTTACACTTGAAAATGCAAAAATACCTGCGATTGCTGTTAGTAAAATTAATTTTTTCATGCTTGTTTAATTTAAATGTGTTTAAATAATTAAAGTCCTTGGATGCAAAAACGTTGCCAATCGTTACAAAGAGTTATTAACATTTAAACAAAATTCAGACGAAACCGACCCTGTGTTTAAGCAGAGCTCAATAAATCAATTACTTGACTTTTATCTTCAAGAAGTCAGTGCGATGAAATTCTTTACAGACCATATCCGGCAAATGTTCTTTTTTTAATTCAGCAGTGTCGGATTTTCAGCCAATTCTAGAAAGAAAAACCAAGGCCAACAGAAAATACCCTGTTCTTGATCTCACCTTCATCAGAGCGGACGATATTGGCCAGACCAAGACCATATCCGGCATGGATATTAAGTCCGTTTCCAAGCTGATAACCGGCCAGGGCATTGATTCCATAATCAACACGTTTATAAGTTGAATCAAAATCGATATCTTCAGATTCTGATTCGCTCTGGGTCTGACCCTCAAAAGTTAAACTCGCTTTAACTTTTGATTTTCCGCTTAGCGCGTATCCAAAATACGGACCTGCGCCAAAGAAAATTTTACCATCACCAGCCGGGATATTTATTACCGCATTGACCGGCACCTCCAGGTACATCAGACTTTGCTTGATCGCCAGACTGATATTGTTTCCATCCTCATCTTCCATTTTGCCGTCTATTTTGGCCCCTTTACCCGATAAAGTCAGGCCGGCCTGCACAGAAAACATGTCACTTACCGGAATATCTGCAAGACCTCCGATATAAAATGACAGATCAGATTTTAAAGATCCTTCATCATCTTCAGAAATGGACCACGTTGGTAGCGTAACGCCTGCTTTAACACCAAATTTCACAGGACTTTGGGCCGATGCAGTCAGCGCAGCACCAGCAATTACCATTGAGAGTAATAATTTTTTCATTTACGTTATATTTAGATTGGTATCAGGCCCCCTATAGGCCAGATACCATAAATATAGTTTTATTTACCCACATATCGCATTAATCATCTACATAGTTAATTTTCTGAATATTTCATCAAGCGAATCAGACTCATGCTGAAGCTTGAGTTCATTAATTCCAGAATTTGCTGCTATTCTGCCTTTATTGATAATGATGATGTCATCACACAACGCCTCCACTTCCTGCATGATGTGTGTGGACAGGATCACCGTTTTATCTTTACCCAATTTTCTGATCAGATCTCTGATCTCTGCAAGCTGGTTGGGATCAAGCCCTGATGTAGGTTCATCCAGGATCAGCACTTTCGGATCGTGAATAATGGCCTGCGCAAGACCCACACGCTGCCTGTACCCCTTAGACAGCACACTGATCTTTTTATGTGCCTCATCTTTCAGCCCAACCTGTTCTATCGCCAGTTCGACTTTACGCTCTGGCTGATCCAGCCCGTAGGCATTGGCTGCAAACATCAAAAACTCTTTGACATACATGTCAGTATATAATGGTGTGTTTTCCGGAAGGTAGCCAATGATCCGCCGTACCTCCATACTTTGCAACTGGGTATCAAAACCGCAAAGGTCAGCCGTTCCGGAGTCGGGTTTCAGATATCCGGTGAGCATGCGCATGGTTGTCGATTTCCCGGCACCATTCGGCCCCAAAAACCCAAGTATCCTACCTGGAACAGCCTCAAAGCTAATCCCATCAACTGCTTTTTGCAGGCCGTACTGTTTAGAAAGTTGTGTTACTTTAATACTCAATGTCTTCGTTCTTTATATTGGATACCGTGCGTTCAATTTATGTGATTTGCGATCGTCATTGCGAGGCATGAAGCAATCTCCCCCACCTTGAGATTGCTTCGTGCCTCGCAATGACGAACAAGGTGAAGTCATTCCGCCATACTCAAAAGTAGAAAAATCACTCCTGCATTCATGAAAACGATTGACATATTTTTTCTAAGTTTGCATCACTATGGCAAAAAACACTAACGACGAGCAATTTAAGAATGTAATATCACATGCTAAGGAATATGGTTTTGTATTTCAGAGCAGCGAAATATATGATGGACTTAGCGCTGTATATGATTACGGGCAGTTGGGTGCAGAACTAAAAAACAACATCAAAACATACTGGTGGAAGGCCATGGTACAAATGCATGAAAACATTGTGGGTATCGATTCCGCCATTTTTATGCATCCAAAAGTATGGAAGGCCAGCGGTCACGTAGACGGATTCAATGATCCGATGATCGATAACAAGGATTCAAAAAAGCGCTACCGTGCCGATCAGTTATTAGAAGATAAAATAGCCCGTTATGAAAAAGACGGAAAAACCGATAAAGCAGCAAAACTGCAGGCCGATATGGACGAGGCCTTAAAAGCTGAAAACCTGCAGGAGCTGAAAGCCCTGATCGAGCAGCATGAGATTGCCTGCCCGGTCAGCGGCACCAAAAACTGGACAGAGGTACGCCAGTTCAACCTCATGTTCAGCACCCAGTTTGGCGCTATGGCAGAAGGATCTGAAGAAGTTTACCTGAGACCAGAAACCGCACAGGGCATTTTTGTAAACTTCCTGAACGTGCAGAAATCAGGAAGAATGAAGATCCCGTTTGGTATCGCGCAGATTGGCAAGGCCTTCAGAAATGAAGTGATCGCCCGTCAGTTCATTATGCGCATGCGCGAGTTTGAGCAAATGGAGATGCAGTTCTTTGTTCGCCCCGGCGAAGACCAGAAGTGGTTTGCTTACTGGAAAGAAGCCCGTCTGAAATGGCACAAGGCATTGGGTACACCGGCCGAAAAATACCGTTTCCATGACCATGTCAAACTGGCCCATTATGCCAATGCTGCTACAGATATCGAATTTGAATTCCCATTTGGGTTTAAAGAAGTAGAAGGCATTCACAGCCGTACAGACTTTGACCTTTCGCAGCACCAGGAGTATTCAGGTAAGAAAATGCAGTATTTTGACAACGACCTGGACGAAGCGGGCAAGCCCTATGGCAATTACATACCTTACGTAATCGAAACTTCCATAGGTCTGGACCGCATGTTCTTACTGACCATGATCAATGCTTTTGAAGAAGAAGACCTGAGCACGGAAGACAAACAGGACAGCAGGACTTTACTGCGCCTGCATCCTTGTCTGGCCCCGATTAAAGTAGCCATTTTCCCGCTGACCAAAAAAGACGGCCTGCCGGAAAAAGCAAGA
>NZ_DATHGC010000124.1:0-3024 GCF_035317785.1 Pedobacter sp.
CCGTCCCTTTGCCCGGAATGTGACAGCAAGCTCCTTAGAAAAGAAGGAGAAGTCGCATTCTACTGCCCAAATGATGAAGGATGCCCTCCGCAAATAGTAGGAAAGATCCAGCATTTCATCAGCAGAAAAGCAATGAATATCGACGGCCTTGGTGATGAGACCATCGAAACTTTCTATCAGAAGGACCTGGTCCGGCACATCAGCGATCTGTATACACTTCATGAAAAAGCAGATCAGCTCAAAACTTTAGAGCGTTTTGGTGAACGCTCTATCGAAAATATGCTGGCAGGCATTGAATTGTCTAAACAAATGCCTTTTGAGAAGGTCCTCTTTGGGCTTGGAATAAGGTATGTAGGGGAAACAGTGGCCAGGAAACTGGCGATCGGCACAAGAAACATTGATAATCTGATAACATCAAGCCTTGAGGAACTCACAGCTATTGACGAAATAGGCCAGCGAATCGCAGAAAGCATTATCGAATATTTTGGGAAACCTGAGCATCTGGACCAAATTGACCGTCTGAAATCGTACGGATTGCAGTTTGAAGTATCAGAAATTGAAATAGCACTACAAAGTGATAAATTAACTGGAAAAACATTTGTAATTTCGGGCGTTTTTGAAAATTACAGCAGAGAAGAACTCAGGGAACTGATCGAAAGCAATGGAGGTAAAATATTAAGCGGCATATCTGCTAAACTTAATTATCTTTTGGCAGGAGACAACATGGGACCTTCTAAGCTTGATAAAGCTAAAAAACTAAATGTACCACTAATTTCAGAGGGTGATTTATTAGAGATGTTGAAATAAAACAATTTTTTACAGATGAAAAAATTTCATGGAACGGGCGTGGCGTTAGTTACGCCATTTAACGCAGAAGGGTCAGTAGATTATGAAGGGCTAAAAAACCTGATTAATTACCTGATAGAAGGCAAGGTAGAATATCTGGTGTCACTGGGCACCACTGGTGAAGCTTCAACACTCAATAAGGACGAAAAGAAAAAAATCTGGGAATTTACTGCGGAAATCAATAACAGCCGTTTGCCCCTGGTTGCCGGTATTGGCGGTAATGACACCAGGGAGATTGCAAACAGTGTTAAAACATTTGAAATAAATGGTTATGATGCGATTTTATCGGCCAGTCCCTACTATAACAAGCCTACTCAGGAGGGCATATATCAGCACTATAAGGCGATAAGCGAAAGCAGTTCGCTGCCGGTTTTCTTATATAACGTACCAGGACGTACAGCAAGCAATGTAAGCCCTGAAACTACATGCAGACTGGCTGTCGATTTTAAAAATATAATTGGCACTAAGGAAGCTTCGGGTAATTTTGATCAGTTTAATCAAATCATGAGAGATAAACCTGAAGGTTTCCTGTTAATCTCCGGAGACGATCCCGTTGCTTTACCGATGATTTCCCTCGGTGCAGTTGGTGTAATTTCTGTTATTGGAAATGCGTTACCGCGACAACTTTCTGATATGGTAAGGTTGTGTTTGAATGGCGATTTCAAAGCTGCCTTACCATTGCATTTAAACCTTATCGAATTTACGCGGTTAATGTTTAATGAGGGTAATCCTGCTGGCGTAAAAGCTGCATTAAAACACTTTGGAGTCTGTGATGACAACCTGAGGTTACCTTTGGTGAAAGTTTCATCAGATCTTCGGAAAGCGATAATCGCTGAATCCAAAAAATAGCATCATAAAAAAGGCGTCCCATAATCGGGGCGCCTTTTTATCAAAACAAAAATAAAAATTATTCTAACCTTTATTTTTTGTTTCCTGAACCTCCAGACGAATTGCTTGAGCTAAATTTTTAAGGTCTTGCATGCCTTTACGTACACGTGTTCCTGCAGCGCTGTTGGCTTTGTTGTAAAATTTATCAGCGTCAGCTTCTAAAGATGCAACAAGTTCTTTTACTTCGTTAAATTTTTTCATCGTTAATTTACTCCTTTTAGGTTTTTAAGGTTTTGATTAATACTCTCTTACTAAAGTAAGATGTTTATTTTAATAATGAAACTTTTAGAATAAGAAATAAATGCCCTAAATCCTGTTTTTTTCCACATAATAACGTTTTATAAACAATCTATCTGATGCTTTAACACACATATTACTGATAATTAAACCATTACAAAACACGAAGTATAAAAAAAGCCCCTCAATTATGCATTGAGGGGCTTTCTCCCATATGGACTGTTAATCAGCTACAAACTGATTAACTTTATAATATCCATTTTGTAATTTATCAGAAACTTCACTAAAGGCATCCAAGGTACGCTGTACGTCCTCCAAAGAATGTACTGCCGTTGGTATCAGCCTCAGCTCAATTAATCCTTTAGGGATAACAGGATAGACAACTATCGAACAAAATATACCATAGTTCTCACGAAGGTCCATGGTTAAAGCGGTTGCCTCGAGCAGTTCCCCTTTTAAAAACACTGGTGTGACCATTGTATCTGTTACACCCAAATCGAATCCGCGCGCCCTCAATCCATTCTGAAGGGTGGTTGCAATTTTCCACAATCTTTCCCTAAGCTCCGGGTTATTTTTCAGCAGCTCAAGCCGTTTTAACAATCCGATAACCATGGGCATCGGCAAGGCTTTTGCAAATGTCTGTGAGCGCATATTATATCGGAAGAAATTGGTCATTTCCTCTGTAGATGCAACAAAAGCTCCAATGCCGGCCATTGATTTGGCAAAGGTCCCAAAATACACATCAACGCCGTCTATGCAGTTTTGCGCTTCATGGGTACCCGCTCCAGTCGGCCCCATTGTACCGAACCCATGGGCATCGTCTATCAACAAACGGAAATTGAACTCCTTTTTCAAATCCACCAACTCTTTTAATTTTCCTTGTGCGCCGGACATGCCAAAGACGCCTTCAGTAATTACAAGAATTCCCCCACCACTTTGCTCAACCAATTTAGTCGCCCGCTCCAATTGCTTGCGCGCACTTTCAATATCATTGTGCTTGTATACAAAACGTTTACCCATGTGTAAACGCAGACCATCGATTATACATGCATG
>NZ_DATHGC010000125.1:0-8076 GCF_035317785.1 Pedobacter sp.
CAAGAAACTGATCCCAGGCACTAAGATCATCGATGCCAACATCGGATCTGACCTGATTGGCAGTATTGATGTATGGGTACCGGTACTCGATCAGCTCCACAAAGAGTATGATTTTTATAAAAAAAGACAAAAAGCAGGAGATGAAGTGTGGTTTTATACCTGTCTTGGTCCACAGGGCAATTACGCCAACCGCTTTATAGAGCAGCCGCTGATGATGCCCAGGCTCTTGCACTGGCTCAACTACAAATACGGTGTTACGGGTTATCTTCACTGGGGACTGACAGCCTGGCATATGCCATACCGCAAAGACTTGTACAATGACGTTACCGGCATGTTTGATGACGGGAATGTAGTGCCTGGAGGAGACAGCTATATCGTTTACCCTGCATATAACAAGCTTTATTCTTCCATACGCCTTGAGGCGATGCGCGACGGCATCAATGATTATGAATTACTCAGGCAGCTGGAAAAGAAAGATCCTGACCTTGCAAAGAAAATAATCAATGCCACTGTCTTTAATTTTGACCATTACGATGCAGATATCAAAGCATTCAGGGACAAAAGGAAACGGATACTTGAACGGCTCAGCAGGTAAGTTACCTTATACAAGCTCAATCAAATAATGGTTGACTATACAAGTAAAAAATAACCGGGATTTTTTTTATTAAAAAAAGCGCTTAAATATTTGCTTAAATGATTGATAGTAATATCTTTGCCCTTGTTAACAATAGGGATGATTATAGAGGGGGATAGAATTTATTCTACTCCCTTTATTTTGAATTGAAAAAACAGAATTCCTGTAAAAAAAAGAAAGGGTTGTTCCATCCGGACACTCACCCTTTTCTAACCAAATATAAACCTGTATGAACGGTTTATTCTTTTATTGCAATCTTCGTACCAAAACTCAGACTGCCGTATAATTTAATCTTTTCTTAACATATCGACCTTCATCTCAACTACTGATTCTATTTTTTGATCGATTTGATAGTACAAATATAGTGAGTTTTAAATAGTGTACAAAATACACTAAGTTATATGACTTTATTATAACAATTCTCTTGAATAACTACTCTTAACCGCTGTATTCACAATAAATTCTGCTATTTTCGCAGCTTAATAAATCAAATGTCATGAACTGGGAAAAACTATTATCAGCCAAACGCTGGGGCAATGAAGACAGATTTGCAGGCAACCAAAAGGAGGCCAGGTCAGAGTTCCAGCGGGATTATGACCGCATTATTTTTTCCTCTCCGTTCAGAAGGCTGCAAAACAAAACCCAGGTATTTCCGCTTCCGGGAAGTGTATTTGTACACAACAGGCTTACACACAGCCTTGAAGTAGCCAGTGTTGGCCGTTCTCTGGGAACTATTTTTTATAACAGAATAAAGGATACCGATGCGCAGATTGATGAGCGCTGCCCTTTGCTATGTGAAATTGGAAATATCGTTGCCTCAGCCTGCCTGGCGCATGATCTCGGAAATCCTGCATTCGGGCATTCCGGGGAGTCGGCCATATCTTATTATTTTACCGATGGTGAGGGCGCTATCTATAAAGATAAGGTGACGGCCCACCAATGGCAGGACCTGATCAATTTTGAAGGGAATGCCAATGCCCTAAGGATACTTACCCATCCTTTCGCAGGAAAGGGGACAGGCGGCTTCGCTTTAACCTATGCCACACTTGCGGCAATTGCAAAATACCCCTGTGCATCGCTTGCAGGTCATAATAAGCAGCATATATTTACCAAGAAATACGGATTTTTCCAATCGGAACAGTCAGGGTTCGAAAAGATAGCCGCGGAAATGGATCTCATTAAAGTTCAGGATTCACCGCTGATCTATAAGCGGCACCCTTTGGTTTACCTGGTCGAAGCAGCTGATGACATTTGCTACAACATTATAGATCTCGAGGATGCCCATCGGCTGAAAATTCTGACCTATACAGAGGTAGAGGAACTGTTATTGCCTCTATGTAACGATATTAAAATGCCGGCACGTCTGGGCGAGATGGAAGACGATGACGCAAAGATCACACTGATGCGGGCAAAATCGATCAGTACACTGATCGGTTTATGCGCCAATGTCTTTTACACTGAACAGGAAGCTATATTAAATGGTGACTTTAACAAGAGCCTGATGGATGCTATTGAAGAACCTTTTTTGTCTGTAATGAAAAAGATAGAAAGCATATCCGTCAAACGCATTTACAACTATTCTTCAGTAGTCCAGATTGAGGTTGCGGGATATCGGGTAATGGGAGGTCTGCTGGAAGAATTCATTCCGGCATATCTTCAAAACAACTCCAAATACCATAAGAAACTTGTTGAACTGATTCCCGGACAATTTTTGACCACCTCTGCAGATCCCTATTCAAAGATCCAAACTGTACTGGATTTTGTATCAGGAATGACCGATATTTATGCGGTCGAGTTGTTTAGGAAAATAAAGGGAATCTCTTTTCCTTCAATGAGTTAGTGACTGTGTTCTCTGTTTTTGGTACGTATTTTGACGGAACATTTTGCATTTAAAACCCTTCTTGCGAAATGGATTAAAAAAACGTCAAACCTCCCTAAAACTCCCCTTCCCTATGAACACTAACGAATTTAACTATCAGCTGAGCTGTAATCAGTCAGCTTTAGAAACATTTGCCTTCAAATTCACCCAGGATTATGAAGATGCGCACGATTTGGTACAAGATACCTTGTTGAAAGCCATGCGGTATTCCGAACAGTTCAAAGACGGGACAAACTTCCGGGGATGGCTTTATACCATTATGAAGAATACCTTTATAAATGGCTATAGAAGAGCTGTTAAGACAAGGTCTATTATATCGATACATGAAGAGATTCCGGCCGCTCAGCTACAGGCCAGCGCCACGGGTAATGTAGGGGAAAACAAATTCATCAGGGAAGACATCAACAATGCCATGAAGAAACTTCAGCCTGAATACCTGACCCCATTTGTTAAGTATTTTGAAGGATTTAAGTATCATGAAATAGCTGAAATGCTCCATATTCCAATCGGAACCGTAAAAACAAGAATTCACATCGCAAGGGTGATGCTGAAAAAGAACCTGAAGATCTATACTAAAGAATTTTCCGCAGAATTTTAGTATAAACCGTCTTCATTCAATTAATTCTCATGACAACTTTATCAGATAGAAGCCAGCCTGGCTTCTATTTCTTTTTGTATGCTTTTATAACCTTCTGCAGAAATGCTTCTTCCTCCAAAATTCTCAATCGTCCAGGTTCCCTCATCACTGCGTCTCAGAACAATAGGGTCGGGTTCACCGGTGACCATCTCCACCTTAAAACGGTGATCATTGTCTGATTCCGTAACGATGGCGTCAAGATCGAGGCAGCCGACTTTGAATGCTATTGAGAATATCTTCATCTCGTTTCTATTTAATCACGCCTTTTTTACTCATGTCTGCAAAGATCTCATCTGAAAATTCCGTTGCAAGTGACTGCGGGCTGGCGGGATCTACAGACCGGGTTTGCGCAGAATAGATCAATTTATCGGCATCCAGATCATAAACATTGGCCTCCAACATAAACTTATTAGTTACCCTATAATACCCCGGTTCATAAATCCGGCTGTAGAGGGTACGGTAATGACCCCAAAAGCGGTACGTTCCTGGATAAACGCCAACCATACCCGGATTATATGTTTTTTCTTTTGATTTATCCAGCAGAGCGATGGTGATGGCGCCGTCATATCCCTTGTTCTTCAGTTTCTTAAGTGCAGAAGACTCATCTAATCCTTCAAATGTCTTTGGACCGTATTCTGCAAATGCAGATCCGGAATTAATACCTTTTGCCTGGAGCTGCTGAACGATGATCTTCTCGACATTTTCCCTTAAATTCCTGTCTTTATTGCCCATGAGGCCGATGACAAGTACTTTATCAAATTTCTGGTTGGATACATCCTCTGCTTTCCATGAGGAAATTAACTTGGTACTGCTGCAGGCACCCAGAAGAATTGGCAGCAATGATATGACTATCAGACCAAGTTTACCTATGCGTTTCATTATTTTATAGTTAGTACGTTATGGATAACAATCCAAAACGTTTATTGTTGTAGCTATTAGATATTGACCGGCTAATAAAATTTCAGCTATGCCTTCCACCGTTGTTGATAAAATCGAATATGATGTTGAACACCAAGTTTTAACCGTGGTCTTTCAGTCAGGAAAGGTCTACTATTATAAAGAGGTGCCGCATGGTGTATACATTTCTTTAAGGGCAGCGAGGTCTAAAGGAAGGTATCTGAACAAGAATATAAAAGGAGTATATGAATACGAAAGCTCAGACCTTTAATTAAGGCCTGAGCTTTGTAAATGGGTAAGCTTTAACCCAGCTTACCTAAGGTTTGGCACTAGTTGTTAGCAACGTGATCTCTCAAAGACTTGATCTCATCATGTGATCCGCGAAGGTCAAACTTCTGTTCTGAAATTAAAGCTCTCAGATTCTCTGTAAGTGTATCTTCCTCTAATGCCATTTGATAAGCATTTTGAGCGGCGTCTTCACCAAATTCACAATTGTTTAAAATAGTTTCCCTGTCGTGTCCGGTAAAGACAGCTTTAACATCCATCCATCCGCGGTAAATTTTACCAAAAGTGGTCGTACCGCTTTCAGCTTCCTCGCCGATCACCTGTACTTCTTGAACCAGGTTTGCTTTCAGCTTATGACTCTGTTTAATCATTTCTAAAAATAACGGTTTCAGATCATCGTCTTCTGATTGTAGCTCACTAATTGCTTTCTCATATCCTGCAACTCTGTCGTTATTGATGAGGATCAGGTCGTTCAGGATTTCTGCATTTTCATTATTATTTTCCATTTTTCAAAGTTTTGATGTATAAGTTTAACACACCTAAATCCTAATGGTTTGTAAAAATTAATTTTTTGTGATCACACCGCAACCAACCCTTGGTCCCGAGTTGCCGCTGGGCTGTGTAGTATAATCGTCTGTGCCGCCATGGACAATAATACCCCTGCCGATAATATTTTTAACATCATCAGTATCGATGCTCCATCTGTCTGTAGTGACACTCACACTGCCATGCCCTTTGCCATCCAGCTGAATATTTCCTATATCACCGGAGTGATACGCTGCTGAGCCCCACTTGCCATGTGCCTCTTTAGTCGGGTTCCAGTGACCATGTGTGTTTTCTCCCATATTGCTGCAATCTCCGTGTTCATGAAAGTGAACAGCAACTATACTGTCGGCGCGTGCGGGAAAGTCAATTTCCAGATCCATTTTGATGTTGCCGTCTCCTTCCTGGTAAAATTTTGCAGACCCGATTTCCTTATTGTCGGCTGTGGTAAACAGTTTTGCAGAGGCAATTTCTTCCTCTGTGCTGCCGGCACAAGATGCCAGCATTGTCATTCCGCCTAATAAGGCAATAAAGGCAATAGTTAAATAATTTTTCATTTTTTGAGATTTAAAGATTTGGCATAATTTATAATTATGAATAACAAAATTATATGCGGTTTAGTTTTGTCTCTTCCTGCCTTTCTGAATGGCTTATGAATGGTATATGTGACTATATTTTCTCCACCCTCTCAAGGGCCTTACTAGGGGGTTGCTAGGGGGTTGCATGACCCCCAGGCTCTAGAAACGTCCCAGTAACGCCGCTAAGATTCTTTTGATATGACTTTGAAGGGATAGTCGCACATACCAAGGAGGATATCCGGAAGAAGATTTTAAAAGACGAATGCTATATTTGGCAAACTAATTCCTGATTTATTCCGTTTATAGCACATGAAAAAATACCTGGTAATTTTATTTTTGACATTCAGCAGTGCGGTATTTGCACAGGAAACCTACTGGCAGCAGCAGGTAAGCTATAACATTGATGTTGCACTAAATGATAAAGACAAATCACTGACGGGGTTTGAGACCATAGTTTATAAAAACAATTCTCCAACTCCGCTTGATTTCATTTGGTTCCATATCTGGCCCAATGCTTACAAGCAAGAATCGACTGCATTGTTTCAGCAATTGAAAAATGACACATCCAGAGTAAAAAAAATGGCCAAAGTTACTTATGGAAGCATAGACGGCCTTGATTTTAAAGTGAACGGCAAAACTGCAGTTGTAGAACCGCATTCCAATCCTCAATACATCGATGTAATTAAAGTAAAGTTGCCAGCCGTACTAAATCCTGGCGATTCTGTCAGCATTTCTACCAATTTCAAAATAAAACTTCCTTCTTATTTTTCCAGATCGGGCTTTGCTGAGGGTGAATTTATGGCTTGTCAGTGGTATCCCAAACCGGCTGTGTTTGATAAAAATGGCTGGCATGAATTTCCTTACCTGGATATGGGCGAGTTTTATAGTGAATATGCTTCATTTAAGGTGAATATCACGGTTCCCAGTCAATATATAGTAGGTGCAACCGGGGTTTTGCAGAATGCTGACGAACTAAATGCTTATAAAAGCATTGGCGCAAAAAATGTGGCCAACAGATCTGGTGACCCGGTAAAGTATCAGCCTCTGAACAAGAAGCCGACCAAAAAGCTGACTTATGAAATTTCAAACGTACCTGATTTTGCATGGTTTGCCGACAAGGGCTTTATCATCCAGTATGACACGGTAAAACTGGCCTCGGGAAAGGTTGTGGATGCGTTTAACTATTATCACGATAAGAAGCCGACGCTTTGGAACAACAGCATTGATTATACAAAGGATGCAGTAAAGAAGTATAGCAGCTGGGTCGGAGAATATCAATACCCTGTGGTACAGGTGGTAGAAGGACCGGAGAACAACTCCAGCGGGGGTATGGAATATCCAACGATAACATTGATCACCAGTCCTAACGCTAAGAAAGAATCCCTGGACGCGGTCATTGCGCATGAAATAGGACACAATTGGTTTATGAGTATGCTGGGCAGCAATGAACGGCTGCACACCTGGCAGGATGAAGGTTTGAATACCTATTTCCAGTTTAGGTATGAAGCGGAAAAATACAAGACCAATTCCGTATTTGGGGATGCCATACCTGCGGAAGTTAAAGCATTGCCGGAAAAAGAATTTCTGTCGAGACTGTATAACGCCATGACCAATATCCCGATGAAATCGGCTATCGATCTTCCGGCTGATCAATTTGTTTCCTCAGATGATTACAGTATGACTTCCTATATTAAGACTGCTTTATGGTTGTTTTTGCTTGAAAATGAGGTAGGAAGAGATAAAATGGATAAGGCTTTTCAGTACTATTTCAGCCAATGGAGCGGCAAACACCCTCAGCCTGAAGATATGAAAGCTGCGTTTGAAACTTCACTGGGCATCAAGCTAGACGGGTATTTTCAGCTGCTGAACAAAGAAGGGCAGTTCAAATAGTATTTTACCGATATTTTTATTGTTTTCACCGGTGTCTTGCTGTGGTATAGCAGTAACGCATTGATGTGCATTGGTTTTGCCGGTAGTTTTGAAGAAAAAAAGCTATGGAAACTTTCGATAACAACAAGAGAAAAAATCGCCGTTTAGGCTGGGGAATTTTTTTACTGGTATTGGGCGCCATCTTTCTGATGAAAAATATTGGCTTGTTTATTCCGTTTTGGGTATTGAGCTGGCATACCATATTGCTTGCTTTGGGGCTGTGGTTTGGATTCAGAAAGAATTTTAAGGCCGGGGGTTGGGTAGTCATGGTGCTGATCGGTGGGATTTTTACCCTGAGAGATGTGGTACTTTTTGACATCTCCTCTTATACAACGGCTTTGGTTTTGATCGGACTGGGATTGTACCTGATCCTGAAGCCAAAAAGAGAGATGCATTTTTGTGATTTTGGCAACAGAAAACCCAAGGTGAATTTTGAAGAGACGATTAAAAAATGAACAGCGGAAAATATTTAGCTGATGTACACGGTTTTGATGTTTACAAACTCCTGAATGCCAAACATACCCAGCTCTCTTCCATACCCGGATTGGTTGATGCCTCCAAAAGGAAGGCGCGGATCAGATTTAATAAAAGTGTTGACAAAACACGAGCCGGCGTTTAGTCTCTTGACAGCAATCTCTTCTCCCTTGGCGATATCGGCAGTAAAGACTGCTGCACCCAAACCAAACGTAGTATC
>NZ_DATHGC010000126.1:0-6005 GCF_035317785.1 Pedobacter sp.
GCAAGGCTGCTTCCGGAGGTCAGTAATTGAACTTAATATAAAATCCCGTGAAATCTTTTTTAGGAGATGGTTCTTTTAGTTTTGCATGGCTTACTTAATTTGATTCGTTTGATACCCATTTTTTTAATGATGTGGTGAATAAAATTTGTGAAGACATACAAAGAATAAACAGGGACGATTATACTAAATATGTGTTCTTTGGTTAGAAAAAACGTTTTACTAATTGAATGTAGTAAAAAATATTTACAGGAAGTACGTTTTATAAAAAAGAATTTACTTAATCGTATTCGTAAGTTTTTATACATTTTTAAAACAAAAAAAGGCAGCCATAAATGACCGCCCTTTCTCAATAGGTATTTGTGTGTTTCTTAATTGTAACCCGGGTTTTGGGTAAGTTTAGGATTTAAATCCCTTTGTACCTGAGGGATTGGATACAATGACCGGGAAGCTTGTGACGGAACATGATCCCACCAGCTTCCCGTAGTGAATTTACCAAAACGAATCATATCATCTCTTCTGAAGCCTTCGAAAATAAACTCTCTTCCCCGCTCCGCAAGAAGCTCGTCCATGGTCAGTGTAGCGGTGGTATAAGCTTTGGTTGCCCAGTCCGCTTCAGAATACGCTCTCTTTTTGCAATCATTGATCAGTGTCACCGCTTCTGCAGTGGCTGCATTTCCACTTTTGCGCATCAAAGCCTCAGCTTTGGCAAAATAGATCCAGGTTAACCTGTACACATTCCAATCCGTATTGTTATAATTTGGATCGGGCAGAACAGCTGTCCCGTTAACTATACCCGCAACTGAATTCCCCAGCTTGTATTTGTTAAATCTTACACCGCTGTTCTCTTCACCTTCACTCATATTTGAAACGGTAGATCCAGTTTTATTTTTACGAATGTTATCTACAAAAACCAGTGGCTGACCTGCGTATTCTACCGTTCCCTCTACCGGGGTTTTACCATCACTAAATTTTAGCTGGGGCCCGATCAGGAGCCATTCAGAGCGGCGATGATCTTCTGCTTCATACGTTGAATATGGCCCGGGGATCAACACGATGCCGTCATTACCGGTTCTTCCGCCGCCATAGATCTCTCTTTGCGCAAAATGGTAAAATTCGCCCGTCCATGATGGTTCAAAATTCGCCCTGACAAAATCGTAAGCAATGGAGAAAATGA
Organism: Pedobacter sp.; assembly: GCF_035317785.1. Lineage (GTDB taxonomy): Bacteria > Bacteroidota > Bacteroidia > Sphingobacteriales > Sphingobacteriaceae > Pedobacter. The sequence continues at coordinate 1,175 of NZ_DATHGC010000126.1, forward strand.
CTTCTTTAGACAAATCATTTGTATTCTTAAACTGATCGGTGATATTAGGATCCAGCATCATTGCACCGTTTTGACCACCAGCCTGACCGGTAATCAGTTTATCTGCGGCAGCGATACAATCGTCCCAGCGGGCGGTACCTGTCCATACTTCTGCATTCAGGTACAATTCAACCAGCATGGCGTAGGCACTGGCCTGAGACATGCGGCCCAGCATTGATTTAGACAGCACAGGGACTTTCTCGATATTGTCAAGAATTTCCTTCTCAACAAATGCAAATACTTCTTTGCGGTTCGTTGTTGTTGGATAGATCGGATTACCCGGTTCCGCAGGTTCTGTGACTATTGGAATATTGCCAAACAGGTCCATCAGCTTTAGGTAGTGAAATGCACGAAGCAATTTCAGCTCTGCTAAAAAGGCATCTTTTTCTTCCTGGGTAATTCCCATTGCCGCAATGTCTCGGGAACCGATGTTTGCGATCGGATCATTACAATAACCGATTCCCCCGTACATGAGTTTCCAGGCATTGTTTAATCCATCCTCATCTACAGTCCAGGTATGGTAATGCAGTCTTTTCCACTTGCCGCTGTCTTCTCCGTGAGGCCCTTTGGTTGGCCATGCCAGCTGATCGGCAGAAAGTTCTGCCGGACGCCACCAGCCATCCTGTCCTGATGGGGTAACCCAGGCATTTGCGTGTGTATATGGTCTTAAAACTGCAGATTGCACTTCTATTCTGCTTGTATAGAATTTATCCGCAGGAATCTGATCGTATGAGTTTTCATCCAGTTTTGTGCAGGCGCTCATAGTGCCCAGCAATAACAGCAATGATGAATATAGTATTGATTTATTTTTCATTCTAGTATAATTTAAAAACCTACATTAAGTCCTAACAGAAAAGAACGGGTACTTGGATATGCACCCCTGCTATCTACACCGGGCCCTAAACCTGTATCCTGAACAAAGTCAGGATCATTACCGCTGTAACCTGTTATGGTAGCAAGATTCTGTCCTGTAGCATAAATCCTCATATTACGGATCTGTTTAGCTTTGAACTTAAAGTTGTATCCTATTGTGACTTCATCAATCTTAACATTTGTTCCGTTTTCCAGGTAGTAATCGGAATACATATAAGTGTCATTAATGTGTGCGTTTTTCGTAAATGCTTCCTTTAAATAATTAGACCCTGAAATAGAGGGATTTCCATAAGACAGGGCAGTAGTGTTCAAAATCTGATAGTCGAACTTACCCCTGAGGAAAACCCTGAAATCAAAGTTCTTATAGCTCAGGTTTGCGGTATAGGATGCATAATATTTGGGGATTGCATTTCCAATAGGTGCAAGGTCGGTCAGGTTTTTATCTTTTGAGTTGTTGATCTCATCGTTACGAACCTTTTCTCCGTTTCTATTATAAAACAACCATTTTCCCTCGTCGTCAAATCCGGCAAATCTTTTTCCCCAGAACACACCCAGTTTTTCTCCTTCATAGGTTGTTATCGCATCGCCCAAGGCGCCAGCACCTCCAATTCCACCAAATGTTTTATACTTTACCGCATAAATGTCGTTAGAATAAGAGTTCAGCTTGTTACTGATCGTACTTCCTGTAAAGTCCATGCTAAAGGTGAAATCCTTGTTGGTTATGGCTTTATAATTAAGAGCCAGCTCGATACCTTTTGAAGAAATCGTACCCACATTAGCAAATACAGTAGACTGCACATAAGGAGGCTGAGGCGTAGCATAAGTATCTAAAAGATCTTTGGTCGTTCTGTCAAATACATCTAGTGAACCACTCAATTTGCTGTTCAGCATTGTAAAGTCTGCACCAATATTCAACTCACTTTTGCTTTCCCACTTCAGGAATGGATTCGCATTTCTGCCCGGGCCGTAAGTCTCGCGATACACATTATCAGGATATAAATACTTGCCGCCGCCTGTCAGGAGTACCCTCGAAGCATTGTTCTGGAAACCTGAGTTACCGGTCACACCATAACCCGCCCGTAATTTTAAATAATTGATAAACTTGACATTCTTCATGAAGCCTTCCTGTGAAACATTCCAGCCAACTGAAACCGCAGGGAAGCTGCCCCATTTGTTGTTTGCACCAAATTTTGATGATCCCTCTCTCCTCAGTATAAACTGGGCCAGGTATTTTCCGTTTAGGGCATAATTGATCCGGCCAAAGAATGCAATCAAAGTATTGTCATTCTTGAAACTGCCAAATGATGCCTTACCATCTGCCAGTGCCTGTCCTGCACCTAAATTGTTCTCATCAAACTGATCGTTTATAAAACCCCTGTTGTTGGCCTTTTCGCCTTCCTCAATATAGTATCTGTAGCTATATCCGGCGAGGGCAGTAATTGCATGTTTTTCAGCAATCGTTCTGGTATATTGTAAAGTAGGCTCAAATGCAAAGCTCTGAGACAGGAAGTTATTTTTGAATGCATACCCTCCGCTCGGATAGTCAGAATTCTCTACTGAATTTTCACTATTGAGCTGGGCATAACCTCCGTCTATATAGCTATCACGCTGTACTGAACCAAACACAGAAGCTTTTAATCCTTCCACAATATCCAGATCGGCTTTCACATCACCGGAACTGGTTTGTTGTTTGCGGTAATTTGTGGTCTGAAACAGACGTGCATACTGATTGGTACTTTGGGTATCAGAATAATAGGACCCGTCATCATTGAAGATCCGTTTGGTCGGATTTTTCGTTGCCTCTTCTTCCCAGCCGCTGCCGCTTAGTTCATTATTGTAAAAGTCAGAAAAATTTGCGTTGCTCAGCAGATTGGCATTGTTATAATTGGAAGCCAGGTTCATCTGAATACTCAGCTTATCGTCAAGCCCCTTTTGATTCACATTTAATCGGCCGGTATATTCTTTCCGTCCGTTTTCCAATGCAATCCCCTGCAGATCCCGGTAGTTTATGCTTGCCCGATAGCTGGTTTTATCAGTCCCTCCGGTAAGGGAAAGGTTATGATTTTGTGAAAGGTTATCATGGTTTACCAGCTTGTCGTACAAATCTTCGCTGCCGCCATAATCCGGCGCATCAATCTGTCCCGACGCAATCTTCTCTCTAAACTCTCCTGCAGTCAAAAAATCCTGCCTGTTCTGAATAAACTCTTTCCTTACATAACTGGAATAATTAAAGGTTGGCGGCCCGGCTTTTCCTTTTTTGGTGGTGATCAAAATTACACCCGCATTCGCACTTGTTCCGTAGATCGCAGCACCTGAACCATCCTTCAAAACGTCAACAGACAGAATATCATCCTGCTGCAAAAGGTCTGGATTTGCACCAGGAATACCGTCGATGACATACAGCGGGCTTGCGCTTCCCGTTACTGAAACCACTCCGCGAAGCTGTACACTTGGACTTGAGTTTGGATTGGATCCGCTGGTTCTGGTCAGGTTCAATCCTGCCACCTTACCCTGGATCAGGTCCAAAGGACTCCGCGCACCACTTTGTCTGAACTCAGCTGTGTCTACGTGAGCAACAGAAGAAGTCACTTCCTTCTTATCCAGCGTACCATATCCTACACCCACAATCATTACATTTTCAAGTACCTCCCCTGCGGCCGGAGCCATCTTGATGCTCAGCGGCACATTAGCGGATCCTGCCGGCCGGGTTACCGGAGTATATCCGATATAAGTAAAGGTCAGCGTTTCTGTTGGTCCGGTCACAGCGATACCAAACTTACCCGCCGCATCCGTTACAGCCCCCTTACCCGAAGCTGATTTGATCCCAACACCCGGGATCGGCTGGGAATTCTCGTCCACCACAAACCCGGTTACAATACCAGCTTTTTTAGTTGTATCCTGTGGCGCTGCTGCCGGAGGTGTAGCTGCAGCTGGCTGCTGTGGCGCAGCAACTGCTTTTTTTGTCGTATCTTTCTTTGTGGTATCCTGCTGCCACATGGCATGCTCCGTCAGGAGTCCGGTACTTTCAGATGCCCGGGTACTGGCGGCACTGCTCCGAAAGCCGGTGGCAAAGAGAAAAAAGATCCCGATACCAGTTAGTAATTTAATGTTCATAGACGTTGTTTTATAGTTAATAGTTCAAAGTATTCGTTTAATCCGTACGCGATTGAGCACAGCAAGCCTCAAACGGCTCAAAACCCGCATGACGGTGTCAATCAAAGAGTGCTAAGAAGATTAGAAAGCTTAATCAAAACAAGGCCTTAGCGAATGCCAAAAAGACAACGCAATAACCTCGCTGAAAAAAGCCTGAGACCGGGAAATTTAGATGGTGATAAAGGTTTAACCTTTACGTAATTTGAGAGATCAGCATGGCGAATTCCTATGCCTTAAAAGTTTATCCCGATGGGGGTTCTTGAGTGCGTTTACCGACAGTTTACAATGGGTATCTTTCATAATATACAGGGTAGCTATATTTAAGTAAAACGTTTTATCAAAGTCAAAAATAGAGTAAAATAACTTAAGACAAAACGTTTGGTTAAAAAATTTTATTGATTACCCTCTTAAACAATGTCCAATATCAATTGTTTTTAAAATATTGAATTATCAGTTTTGCGGTTCTTTTTGATGCTCCCGCCAGCCCCATTCTGGAGGATAATTCGTTATAATTCAAAAGCATATCCTTTCGTTCCGAACCCTCCAGAATAGCCCTCAATTCGGCAGTAATTTTTGTCTGGTTACAGTCTTCCTGAATGAGTTCTGTAACAACTTTTTTATCCATGATCAGGTTGACCAGCGAAATAAATTTAATGTTGACCAGCATCCTGGCGATGGCGACAGATATCGCGCCGCCCCGATAGACCACTACCTGGGGCACATGAAAAAGCGCCGTCTCCAATGTCGCTGTTCCTGATGCCACAAT
>NZ_DATHGC010000127.1:0-2845 GCF_035317785.1 Pedobacter sp.
TAATCGTATCCTGAAAAAACAGGGTGTATCTTTCAATGATACCAGTTCCGTATTTAATATACCAGCAGCTAATTTTAACGCTGCAAAAAATGGAATAGTGCTGGTATATATCCGCGCTGATGCGGGGTCGGGAAGCTATAATTGGAAGCAACTGAATTTTACCGATGTAAATCTGGGGGCCAATGCTTTCTACAGGTACCTTTTGAGGGTCAACCCTACAGACGCAAAGCTCAGAATCTTGCACAACGTACTTCCGGACTATACTCCTCTGACTGTTGATAAAGTCCGTATAATTATTACTCCAGCCAGCACTACCGGAGTATTGAGCGCTATCAGGAGCAAGGACCAGCCTATGATCAGCACGATGCAGAAACTTGGTTTATCGGAAAAAGATTTCATCAGTTTAAAGTAGGCAGAAATGAAACGTACTTTAAGGTTGTGGTTTTGCATTACCATAATGGCGCTGAGTATTCAAAGCCGGGCCCAGGATGTTGAACAAATAGCGAATCAAAAACCATTTGTCATCAATGGCACCCTGGGCCTGGGTGTCGGTACTTACAGTTCCAGCGGCATTCCAGCCAGGCAGAGGGCATTTTCCTATCTCCTGAGCGGCGCACCGGCAGTTTCTGTTTACGGCGTGTCTTTTCCTTTCAGTGTGGTGGTCGGCGATCAGCAGCGCGGCTTCCGTCAGCCTTTTAACCAATATGGGATCAGTCCAAGATACAAATGGGTTACCGTTCATGCGGGCTGGCAAAGTCTGGAGTTTTCTCCTTTCACTTTGGCGGGCCATACATTTTTGGGCGGCGGAGTAGAACTGAATCCTGGTAAACTGAGGCTGGGTTTCATATATGGCCGCTTTAACAAAGCCATTGAGGAGGATCCAAACCAAGTTTCTGCTTTTGCCCAGACTCCGGCCTACCGGAGAATGGGGTACAGCGCAAAGCTGGGCTATGGAACCGAACAGAACCATTTTGACATCATCGTCCTGAATGCGGGGGATGAAGCCGGGTCACTCAAAAACCCGGTGACGTTTAGTGGTATAAAACCTTCGGAGAATCTGGTACTGGGTACATCGGCACGGTTTACCTTTTTTAAGCATGTGCTTTTTGATCTGGACCTCTCGGGCAGTATCTATACGAACAACAAGTTGTCCGATACGATCGGTAACATCCAGCTGCGGAAGGTGGCCCTGATTCGAAAACTGGTAACACTCAATACATCTACACAATTGCTGGCTGCCGGACAAAGCAGCCTGGGGTATCAGGGCAGTAATTATAACGTGCTGGTCAGGTACAGGCGTGTAGATCCCGATTATAAATCCATGGGCGCCTATTATTTTGAAACAGATGTGCAGAATTATACCGTTGAAGGAGGCTGGAGGTTACTCAAAGGAAAGATGCAGCTTAATGGGAGCCTTGGCTTGCAAAATGACAACATTCTGCATGATAAGGCCTACCGGTCGAACCGTAAGATCGGGGCCATGAGCGCTTCCTACAATACACAGGATTATGGTCTTGACCTGAGGTATTCAAATTATGGAATCACCCAGGACAGGGGCTTGAACCCGATCGTAGATACTTTGCGGGTGGCACGTACCAATCACAACATCAATGCGATGCTGCGGTATAATATTAACGGAGACCTATTGGCACAGGGGTTCGTGCTGGTTGGCAATATCCAGTCGCTGGTTGACCTCAATAATTTTACCTCTGGTCAGAACAAATCGAACAGCAAGACGGTCAATTTTTCCTATCAGCTCAATTTTGTACCCCATGCATTAGGTCTGAATGCTAATGTCAACTACACGGTAGCAGATATTTCCTTCGGAAGGACTGTTTTTTATGGGCCTTCTCTGGGGCTGGACAAGCAGTTTGCAAAGGGAAAGTATGGTTTGAATGCTTCAGTAAGTTATCAGCAGCAGCAAAACAATAAGAAAGATGCGGGGAATCTGTGGAACGGGAATGTCAACGGTTCTTACCTGATCTCCAAAAGAAATGCCGCTTCGATTTCCTTCAGCTACCTCAAAAGTAATTCCAAAGACATCACGCTTCCGGGTTTTAATGAACTGCGGAGCAGCCTGAATTTAACTCATTCCTTCTAATCTATAAAACAATCACCCATGAAAAAGTTATACCTGATGACCTGTGGTAAAACAATGGCGCTATTGCTGACGCTGTTTTGCGGTCTGGCCGGCAACAAGGCCATGGGACAGACAGTAAACAGTGTAAACATCAACGTGAGCATTACGCCCCCTTACTCTCCCTATTATTCAGATTATGCAGGGGCAAATGCAGGGAAAGTTCTGCTGATTGTTCAAAATCTGTCCAATACTCAAAGGAGCATTAAGCTGGCGGGTCAGCTAACAGGCGATAATGGCATCCGGTTAACCACCAAATCCAATTATGTGCCTTTGCAACCGATCATTTTGGGGCCAAATGAGGTCAAAAAACTGAGTGGGGTTGCACTAAAAGATATTTTTGACCTGAATACACTCAATGTTTACGGTGTCAATAAGGCCAAACTCCTGCAGACCTCCCGGCTTCCGGAAGGGAATTATAATTTTTGTGTCCAGGCCCTTGATTATGCCAGTAACCAAATGCTTTCTGCCAATGCTCCTTTAGGTTGTACCAATATTACGATTGCTTATCCGGAGGCTCCAGTGCTGATCAATCCTTTGCACAATGTCCCGCTGCCGGTCACCACTCCTCAGAGCCTCGTGTTCAACTGGATCAATGCAGGCTTTGTACCGATGGGTACCCGGTATGTGCTGCAAATTGCGGAAATGCCGGCCAGTATTCGGGTTGATCCCAACCAGCTATTAAACTCCGTTTCCTTTCCCCTGGTC
>NZ_DATHGC010000128.1:0-36509 GCF_035317785.1 Pedobacter sp.
ATCCAGAATGGTCCTGGAGTCAATTTTGGAAAGTACCCTGAATGCCAGTCTCGCAGGGAAGTTGGCTTTAATGGTACCCGTAATGATATTTACAGATGGCCGCTGAGTAGCCAGCACCAGGTGGATACCTACCGCACGGGCCAGCTGGGCCAGCCTGGCTATAGGCGTTTCCACCTCTTTACCAGCGGTCATCATCAGGTCGGCAAACTCATCAACGATCAGTACGATATACGGCAGGAAGCGATGTGAATTATTCGGGTTCAGTTTGCGCTTAATAAACTTCTCATTGTACTCTTTCAGGTTCCTTACCTGTGCGTCCTTCAGCAGGTCATAACGCTGGTCCATCTCAATACAGAGGGAATTTAAGGTATTGATCACCTTCTTCGTATCAGTAATGATGGCATCTGCCTCTCCCGGAAGCTTGGCCAGGAAATGCCGCTCTATTTTATTGAACAGCGTCAGCTCCACCTTTTTCGGATCCACCAGTACAAATTTCAATTGCGACGGATGTTTTTTATAAAGCAATGAAACCAAAATGGAATTGATACCAACCGATTTACCCTGCCCCGTAGCCCCGGCTACCAGTAAGTGCGGCATTTTGGACAGGTCCGCAATATAAACCTCATTAGAAATGGTCTTTCCTAAAGCGATAGGCAAATCCATAGTCGTGGTCTGAAACTTCTCTGTCGCCAGTATACTGCGCATCGACACCATTTCAGGATGCATATTGGGCACCTCAATACCAATGGTACCTTTCCCCGGCATAGGAGCAATGATCCTGATCCCCAGGGCAGCAAGGCTTAGCGCAATGTCATCTTCCAGGTTCTTGATCTTGGAAATCCTTACACCGGGAGCAGGAATGATCTCATAAAGGGTCACCGTAGGTCCTATCGTCGCCTTGATCTTATCAATCTCTATATTGTAATGATTCAGGGTTTCAACGATCTTGTTCTTATTGGCCTCCAGTTCCTCTGAATTTACAGAAATCTTATTTGACCCATGATTCTCCAGCAGATCCAGGTGCGGGTATTTATAACTGGCCAAATCAAGCGTCGGGTCATAATTCCCAAACTGTTCTACCAGTTCATCCGATTTTTTATCTTCCTCAGTTTTCTCGATGGTCAATTCCGGATCCGCTTTGGCAACCACAGACTCAATCACTACCGGCGTATGCATTACATTTACAGCCGGTGTGAATACAGGTGGAATGACTTCTTCATCATCAGCCCTCTCCTCAAACCGGGATGGAGTAATGACAATGTTCTGCTCTTTTTTACGCTGGCTGGCCCCCAGTCTGTCATTGAGCGTAAACTCAACCGGCTCAGAACGCACTTCGTTCTCCAGTTCAATATCCCCCGGCACTTCCGGCACAATGGCATTTCCCGTATATTGTTTTCTTCCGGGCAATTTAAAATCAATATTGTAAGCAATGATAAGTACAGCCAATGCCAGGAAAGCGATCAATCCGCCAACTCCTGCAACCCCGATCTGTGCGACCAGCAGTTTATTAGACCAATATCCAAATTCACCTTCCAGAAAATGCGGGGTGTCAGACAAAAATGCATGGCCAAACCCTAAGGTCAGCGACAGGAATAAAAGAAAGAACAAGCTATAACCCAATGTCTTTTCCATTGAAAAGATCCTGACCTTAAACAATAACCGGTAACCAATCACAAAGAATACAAAAATGAACAGAAATGAAGCCACACCAAACCATTCGTAGATAAACTGGTGGGACAGCAGCGCACCAATCTTGCCAAGCCAATTCTGTACCACAGGCGGTATATTTACCTGCTGCAGTTCCTCATAAGTTTTAAACAGGTTACTCCAGCCGCCGTTGGCATCAATTACATAGCTGTAATCGTCTTCCCAGGTAAACAAATAAGAGGTAAAAGCAATCAGAAGATACAGTGAAAGAATAATAAAAACCAGGCCGGCTATTTTCACGATCCTTCCATCCTTCAGGTCCAGTTTCGGCATTACCTCCTGTTGTTCTTTAAACTTTCTGGCACCTGCTTGCTTTTGCCCCGGCTTGTCAGACGATTCGTTTCTAAATGAATTGGACTTAAATTGGTTTCCCCTTACCGACATTTTCGTTACTAATATTAATAATCAACAAACTTAGATAAAAGTGTGTATCATTTGGTTACACAATAAAAAAATATTCTGAAATCTTAAACCTTTTTTAGCTCTGAAAGTCATACCTGTACACAACGAGTAAGTTTTGATTTTTAGATAGTTTTGTTTTAGGTTGATCCCGCTTAGTTTTTAATTAGGCGGGATTTTTTTATCCCGGACAATTGAACGTCATCATTTGCTAAACATCCCAGATCCTCAGACGGATCCTTTTTATATAATGTCTTGCATCCAGGACCAAAGCAGCTAATATGTAAAATACTATAGGAAAGCCAACCGCCAAAAAAGAAGAATAAATAAAAAAAAGCCTGATCTTACTGATAGACATGTTCAGCCTTTCTGCGAGGTAAGTGCAGACCCCAAAACTCCTTTTTTCAAAAAATGTAATGATTTTCTGGAACATCTTATTTATTTGATATTTTGATTCCGATACCCAATTTAAGCATTTTTTCCTAGCATCAGCAATTATTTAATAACAAAGTACTGTTCGCAAAGCCAATCGTCAGGTTCTTTGTGTTTTGTAATTGGTAATGAACACACCGAGGATAATAAGCGCGGTAGCGATGATGATGTCAATGGTGATGATTTCATCCAGGATCAGCCAGCCCAGGAATAAGGCGATAACCGTATTAAAATAAGTCAGTACCGAGACTTTAGTAGCAGAGATTTTTTTTAACGCATAGTGATAACAAAAGTAGCCGGCTACTGAGCCAAATACCGCGAGGTAAACCACGGCCATCAAGCTGTACGAACTCCAGGCACTAACGTCAGTATCCCCCGAAAAAGTAAATGCCAGACCCAGCTGCACAACAGCAGAAAACGCAAACTGGTAAAAAAGATCAAGAAATATATTTGCCGATTTATGGGTATATTTTTTGGTATAAATCGTACCTGCAGACCAGCCCGTAATTGCGAGGCACAGAGCCAGGATACCCGTTTTATAATTTGGATCAAGCAGGTCGCCGATACCGTCCCGAAAGATAAATGCAACGCCCAGAAAGCCAATAACCACACCCAAAAACCCCTTCAAGGATGGTTTTTGCAGGCCGATCAGCACACATCCCAAAAAAACGATCAGCGGACTGAGCGCATTCAATAAAGAAGTAAGCCCGCTTGGGATGGTTTCTTCGGCTACAGTGGTCAGTCCGTTTGCCACTACAACCATCAATAAAGAAACCAGCATTTGCCGCCTCAAATATGGCCAGCCCATCCATTTGAGTTCATTCTTGCGCAGCAGGACGGTCAGCAGAATTAAAGAAGCAATACTTTGCCGGATCGCGGTAACAAACCAGGCAGGAATGGTTTCCACGGCCACACGGATGCCCAGGTAAGTAGTTCCCCAGATCAATGCAACCCCGAATAAAGCCAATATTAACTTCAGATCAGCAGGTTTAATCATACCAGCTGAGCGGCGGTTAAGATCTGCTCCATCTCCTGCTGCAGTTTCAAGGCCTCTGCCCGTGCTTTTTCAGCAAAATCCTCCCCCTTACCGGCATAAATGATCCCTCGTGAGGAATTGATCAGAAGACCACATTCCTTGTTCAGACCGTATCTGCATACCTCCTGCAAACTCCCGCCCTGGGCGCCAACACCAGGAACCAATAGGAAGTTGTCCGGTACCAGCCGTCTTATATTTTCAAACTCAGCACCTCTTGTCGCCCCCACCACATACATCAGCTGGTCACTGCCAGCCCATTGGGAAGAAATGCGGATCACCTCCTCATGAAGTTTCCCCTGCGGGGTCTGGTGCAGCTGAAAATCGCTGTGCCCTGAATTTGAGGTCAGCGCCAGTAAGATCACCCATTTGTCCGCATAATTTAAAAACGGACCTACAGAATCACTGCCCATATACGGAGCTACCGTGATGGCATCAAAGCTCATCCCCGACTTTTCTTCGTTGAAGAAAGCATCTGCATACATGGCCGAAGTATTGCCGATATCTCCTCTTTTGGCATCTGCAATGGTAAAAATGTTGTTAGGTATGTATTTCCAGGTTTTAATCAAAGTATCCCAGCCCTTCAATCCCATCGATTCATAAAAAGCAGTGTTGGGTTTATAGGCAACGCAGAGGTCTTTTGTCGCATCAATGATCTGTTTGTTGAATTCCAAAACAGGATTTTCATACTTTAACAGGTGCTTTGGGATGTTTTCCACTACCGGGTCAAGGCCTACACACAAAAAAGATCTCTTGGTTTTTATTTGCTCGAATAACTGCGTCTTGTTCATCAGGGGGTAATATATGTGTGCAAAGATGCCAAAATTAACACTGATTTAACTGGAATTTTGGTCTTTTTACTGCAATTTATTTTAAACATTTTTAAGTTTTTCTTGGAGAATAGTTTTCAAATACATACAATTGCAACATAATTCTCAAAAAGCTTTATCTGACCATTCCAGAAAATCTCATTAAAATTTGTTTTCAACTATTTTTTATAAGCATAATCTGCTTGGTTCAATTGGTAAAATCTTTTTTAAAAAATTCTCTACACCGATATAATGTTTAATAAAACAGAATTAAATGAAAAGCTCACTGCAGAACTGCGTGAGATTGCAAAAACTAAGGGTATACTAAACGCAGAAGAATTACGCAAGGCTGAACTGGTCGAGATCATCGCTCAAATTGCTGAGCTGGAATCTGCCACAGAGGCCCCGGGTGAAGAACCTGAGCCAAAAGCACCAAAAGTAAAGCTTGCTAAAGCTGCAAAAGAAAGCACTGCCGAAAAACCCGCCAGAAAAAGAATCCGCATTCCCAAAGAGGAAGAAAAAGAAAGCAATAGTCAAAGACCGTTTAACAGAGCCTCTTTGTTTGATCCGCAGCCCGCATCTTCTGACAGCTATCCGGAAACAATAGTTGAGGAAGAAATGCCATCCCGTTTTGAGCCTGCTGAAGAAATTACTGAGGTAGCCAAAACAGATCCGGCAGAATCTGCGCCCGGAGTTAATCCGGCACCTGCGGCAGTTCCTGCCTTCGACAATAAAAAGAACAAGCCTCAGCAGAATAACGAGGTCAGACAAAAAGGCAATACCATTGGCCAGACCAGCAAACAAATAGAAAACAGTTACTCCAATCTTGATTTCGACAATACCATCACCAATGAAGGTGTACTGGAAATCATGCCTGATGGTTACGGTTTTTTAAGGTCGGCTGATTACAACTACCTTTCTTCTCCTGATGACATTTACGTATCCCAGTCCCAGATCAAATTATTCGGACTGAAAACAGGCGATACAGTGAAAGGAAGCATCCGTCCGCCGAAAGAAGGCGAAAAATACTTTCCGCTGGTAAGGGTAGAAACCATCAACGGCCGTTTGCCCGCTGACGTAAGGGACCGTGTCCCTTTCGATTACCTGACCCCGCTGTTCCCTACAGAAAGGCTAAACCTGTTCACAGAAACCAACAACTACTCTACCCGCATTATTGACCTCTTTACCCCGATAGGTAAAGGTCAGCGTGGTCTGATCGTAGCGCAGCCTAAAACCGGTAAGACCAACTTACTGAAAGAAGTCGCCAATGCCATTGCAAAAAACCATCCCGAAGTATACCTGATCATATTGCTGATCGACGAGCGTCCGGAAGAGGTGACCGATATGGCAAGAAGCGTACGTGCAGAGGTAATCGCTTCTACTTTCGATGAGCCAGCAGAACGTCACGTAAAGATCGCCAATATCGTATTGGAAAAAGCCAAACGTCTCGTAGAATGCGGTCATGATGTAGTGATCCTTTTGGATTCTATCACCAGGTTGGCAAGGGCTTACAATACTACTGCCCCGGCTTCAGGAAAGATCCTGTCAGGCGGTGTGGATGCCAACGCATTGCACAAACCAAAACGTTTCTTTGGTGCCGCGCGAAATATAGAAAAAGGAGGTTCACTAACCATTCTGGCAACAGCACTTACAGATACAGGTTCTAAAATGGACGAGGTGATCTTTGAAGAATTCAAAGGAACCGGTAACATGGAACTTCAGCTGGATCGTAAACTATCCAACAAACGGATCTTCCCGGCCATCGACATTACAGCGTCAAGCACAAGAAGAGACGACCTGCTTCACGACAGAGACACTTTACAGCGTGTATGGATCCTGCGCAACCACCTGGCAGACATGAACGCCCAGGAAGCTATGGAATTTGTACAGGCACAAATAAAAGGCACTAAATCCAATGAAGAGTTCTTAATATCAATGAACAGCTAATTCAATGGTTAAAAAACACATCCCGAATGCAATAACCTGTGCAAATCTGTTCTCAGGCTGCATCGGGATTGTTTATGCTTTTAACGGTCATCTCGAAACCGCAGCTTACTTCGTCTTACTTTCCGGTATTTTTGATTTCTTTGACGGCCTTGCGGCAAGAGCGCTGCATGTCAAGTCAGAGATTGGCAAGGAGCTGGACTCCTTAGCAGATATGGTAAGCTTTGGCTTCCTGCCCGGAGTAGTCATGTTCCAGCTGCTCAAACAAAGTGATTACACCTCCGAATACCTGCCTTATCTGGGTTTCATTATTACAGTTTTCTCCGCTTTGAGGCTTGCCAAATTTAATATCGATACCCGACAGACAGACGATTTTATAGGTTTAAATACCCCCATGAATACGTTGTTTGTAGTTTCTTTACCATTCATTCAGCGGGATTATCCCGCATTGATCAGCTCTACCATTTTGCTCCTTGCACTTATCGCAATCCTGAGCGCATTACTGGTCAGTGAGATCAGGATCTTCTCTCTAAAGTTTAGCTCAGTCAGCTGGAAGCTCAATAAGCTCAAATACATTTTTTTGATCCTGTCCGCTTTGCTGATACCCTTTCTGAAATTTGCAGCCGTACCCTTTATCCTGGTACTTTACATTGCGCTGTCTATCGTCCATTTCAAACAAAATCCGGCAATCGAAGCTCAATAGAAATTATAATCTTTCTTCCAGTTCTGCCCTGGCAATGTCAAGCTGCCGGTAAAGTATCGCCGTAAATGCAGCCATCTCCGCACAATCCGCAGGCAGCTGATCGAGGTTTTTAAGCTCTTTGGCATTATCTTCTATACTTTGCATGAATTCTTTAGCGTCTTCCCTGCCCACATACACAAAAGTTGGTTTCATTTTATGTGCACTTGCCGACACTTTGGCCCAGTCTTTATTGGCTACAGCCTGCTCAAGTTCTGCGATGTAAAGCGGAGTCTGCACTTTAAACAGGTCTATCATTTCTATAATAAACTCAGCACTGTCCCCGCACATATCTTTCAGATAGGAAAGATCCAGAGGTTCATTATTTTTTTGCTCGTTAATCATCTAAACAAAACTATAAAATTAAATCTTCGAAACCGTTAAATCATCAGCTAAACTTTGCAATAACTCTGATACAGTCTTTTTTAGTACAGGATGCTCATAATCCGGTGCAATCTCCGCAAGAGGTTCCAAAACAAATTTCCGGTGCTGCATTTGGGGATGCGGTACCTGAAGTACATCCGGTTCGTTCACAACAACATCTCCGTAAAGAATGACATCAATATCGATCAGTCTTGAGCCCCATTTTTCATGCCTTACCCTGCCCAGTTCTTCTTCAATCACGAGTGCCTTTTCCAGCACTTCCAGCGCAGAAAGGGTCGTACTGACGCCCAATGCCACATTTAAGAATGAAGGCTGGTCCTCCTTCCCCCATGCAGCAGTTTCATACATTGATGACCGGCTGAAAACAACCCCGATCCGTTCTTTGATTTTGCAGATCGCGGCATCGATCAGCTGCATTCTGTCACCCAGATTACTCCCCAGTAACAAATAAACTTTTTTATGATCCAACTCCATAGAGACCCCTATAGGGGTATTTTTTATTTATATTTACAAATTAAATACATAACCCCCACATGAGAGAATTTTTCAAATATGTTTTTGCTACAATCATAGGATTTGCCATTTCAATTGTGATCGTTGCTGCCATCGTTTTCGGTATAATTGCAGGTGTAGTCTCATCAATAGATGACGACAACAGCGTTCTGGTCAGCGACAATTCGGTACTTTACCTGAATCTTGATCAGGCTATAGTCGAACGAACACCTCACGACAGCTTTGCAAATTTAGCCATAATGGGCGCAGACGGGGAAAAAAGTATTGGCTTTAATGACATCATCCGATCCCTTGAAAAGGCGAAAACCGATGACAAGATCAAATGCGTTTACCTGAGCGTATCTTCTCCGAACGCAGGTTTTGCCACCATGAGAGAAGTTAGAAATGCCATGATCGATTTCAAAGCCAGCGGAAAAAAGATCATTGCCTACAGCGAAGTATATACCCAGGGCGCTTATTACCTGGCATCAGTAGCCGACAAGGTCTATCTGAACCCAGAGGGCGCTTTAGAATTTAAGGGCCTAAGCTCTAAACTGATGTTCTTCAAAGGCGCTTTAGACAAACTGGGCATAGAAGCACAGATCATTCGTGTAGGAAACTACAAAAGCGCTGTCGAGCCGTTCATCACCGACAAAATGAGCGATAAAAACCGCGAACAGGTTACAGCTTATTTAAGCGGGCTATACAGCACATTTCTGCAGGGCATTTCAGAAAGCAGAAAAATAGACACCATTCAGCTTCACCAGATAGCCGATGACTATCAGATCCGCCAGCCCAAAGACGCACTTACCTACAAAATGGTAGACGGACTAAAATACAAAGATGAAGTTCTTGATGAACTCAAATCTTTAAGCGGAAAGAAAAAGAAAGACAACATTTCCTCTGTGACCATCAATGACTATGCAAAAGGCCTGAAAGATGAGAAAGACGGGGGCAGCAAAGACAAAATCGCTGTAATTTTCGCCAATGGCGACATCAGTGGCGGTGAAGGCAACAATGAAACCATCGGATCAGAAAAGATCTCCAGAAGCATCAGAAAAGCCCGCCAGGACAGCAGCATCAAAGCAATAGTATTGCGCGTAAATTCACCGGGCGGCAGTGCGCTCGCCTCGGACGTGATCTGGAGAGAAATTGTACTTGCTAAAAAAGTAAAACCTGTGATTGCGTCTTTTGGTGACGTTGCCGCCTCCGGCGGATATTATATTGCCTGTGCAGCAGATTCTATTTTTGTGCAGCCAAATACCATTACCGGCTCAATTGGTGTCTTTGGCATCATTCCAAATTTCCAGAACCTGCTGAACAATAAATTGGGCATAACCTTCGATGGCGTAAAAACCGGTAAATATGCCGACATCATGAGTGTGAACAGGCCACTTACAGCAGGTGAAACGCTAATCATCCAGAACGATGTGAACCGGGTATACGAAAGCTTCATCAGCCGCGTATCCAATGGTCGTAAAAAATCAAAGGCCTATATCGACAGCATCGGCGGCGGCCGTGTCTGGGTGGGCAGTGACGCCGTTAAAATAGGACTGGCAGACCGTACCGGCAGTTTCAAAGACGCCATCCATGCCGCTGCTAAGAAAGCCAAAGTAAAAGATTATGCCATTGTAGAATATCCCGAAATGCTGAGCCCGCTCAAATCGTTGATCCAGGATGGCACTGACAAAATAAAAACACATTATGCCAAAGCCGAAATCGGTGAAAGCTATCGTATTTATGAGCAGCTGAAATCGGCAATTGCAAAATCAGGCGTGCAAACCCGTATGCCCTTCCAGATCGTAATACAATAATACCAGGCCTTCTATGGAAAACAAAGCCATTGCACGTACCCTTCGCCTGCTGTCGCAGCTGATGGAACTGCACGACCAAAACCCTTTCAAGATCAAGTCAGTAGCCAACGCTGCCTTTAAAGTAGACAAACTGCCCTTTGCCATAAAAACTAAAAGCCTGGAAGAGATCGCGCAAATCGACGGGCTGGGCAAAAGTATATCGGCCAAAGTCTGGGAACTGCTGCAGACCGGAACCATGGCCGAGCTTCAGGACATTTTAAAAGAAACACCCGAAGGGATCGTTGAAATGCTGGGTATCAAAGGTATAGGCCCAAAAAAGATCATGGTCATCTGGAAAGACCTTGCCATAGAAAACATTGGTGAGCTCTATTATGCCTGCAATGAAAACCGCCTGATCGAAGCCAAAGGCTTCGGCTTAAAAACACAGGAAGAGATCAAAAAAGTGATCGAATTCCAGATGGCTGCCCATGGCAAATTCCTCTATGCCCAGGCCGAGCCACTGGTCAATAAATTATTTGAAGACCTGGCCGTCTGGCTCAACGGCTTCCAGGCCGAACCGCTGCTGGGCGTCGCAGGAGACTACAGAAGATGCCTGGAGATCATCGAAGAAATAGATTTTGCGATCGGGACCGAACAAATCCAGGAAATCTATGACCAGATCGAACAATTTCAGCCGCTGCAATTTGATAAACAGGACAACAATACACTTGTTGCTCTCAGTCCTTTCGGACTAAAGATCAGACTCCACCTGGGTACAAAAGCAGACTTCTACCTCAATTGGTTCAAACTCACCGGCAATGACGAGCATGTCGCAGCAGTATTAAAAATAGCCGGCGAAGGCCCCTTTGACGACGAACAGGCCATTTATAAAAAGGCGGGACTCGACTTTATCGAGCCCGAACTCAGAGAAGGGCTCAATGAAATCGAGCTGGCACAGACCGGCAAGCTGCCGCAGCTCATTAAATACGAAGACCTCAAAGGCAGTTTGCACAACCACTCCACCTGGAGTGACGGCGTGCATACACTGGAGGAAATGGCACTCTATTGCAGGGACCACCTCCAGCTCGAATACCTGGGCATGTGCGACCACAGCAAATCCGCATTTTATGCGAATGGGCTCAACGAGCAGCGGATCTTTGGCCAGCACCAGGAAATAGATGCCCTGAACGCCAGGCTGGCACCGTTCAAAATATTTAAAGGCATAGAAAGCGACATCTTGTACGACGGCTCACTTGACTACAGCGATGACATCCTCAAAACCTTCGACTTTGTCGTCGCATCCGTACACAGTATTTTGCGTATGGACGAGGAAAAAGCGACCTCAAGACTCATCACCGCAATAGAAAACCCATATACCACCATACTGGGCCACCCAACCGGCCGCCTGCTGCTCAGCCGAAAAGGCTATCCTATCGATTACAAAAAAGTAATTGATGCCTGTGCAGCCAACAAAGTAGTGATCGAGATCAATGCCAACCCGCTCCGCTTGGACCTCGACTGGCGCTGGCACCGCTACGCCCTGGACAAAGGAGTATTATTGTCAGTCAATCCCGATGCACACCGGACCGAAGGCTTTCACGACATGCGGTATGGCATACTGGTCGCCCGCAAAGGGGGGCTTCAACCACAGCAATGTCTAAATGCATTCTCCCTTCAAGATATCTCCCAATACTTCAACAATAAAAAATAGTAATCCATACCTTTACCAAATGATTAGTAAGCTTTGCAATAAGATCTTTCAGGACGCCATTAATGATTACCATGTTCACAACAACATCGATCAGTCCATCCAAAACCCTTATCGCATCAGCACCATTGAGCATCTTTTATACCTCAAATGCTGGATAGATACCGTACAATGGCACATGGAAGACGTGGTGCGTAATCCTCACATCAACCCGGTCGACGGACTGCGGTGGAAAAGACGCATCGATGTCTCCAATCAGGAACGCACCGATGTGGTGGAATACATAGACAGCTATTTTCTGGAAGAATACAAAGACATTACCGCAAAAGAAACTGCAAAGATCAATTCAGAAAGCCCCGCATGGGTGGTAGACCGTCTGTCTATCCTTGCGCTCAAGATCTATCACATGCAGGAGGAAACAACCAGAGCCGACGCCTCTGAAGAACATAAGCGCAACTGTACAGACAAGCTGAATATCCTGCTGACACAAAGAACAGACCTTTCCACCAGCCTCGACGAACTGATCACCGACATACAAAACGGCGACAAATACATGAAAGTCTACAAGCAGATGAAGATGTACAACGACCCTAGTCTGAACCCCGTGCTTTACAATCCAAAATAACCTTAATGGCGGAGACCACTAAAATATTAGTCATACGTTTCTCTGCCATGGGCGATGTGGCCATGGTCCAGCCCGTTTTAAAAGAATTTACAACTGCGTATCCCAATACCGAACTGCTCATCGTAAGCCGCGATCTTTTCAGGCCATTTTTTGAGGGGATGAACAGCCTCAGCTTTCATGGCATCGATCCAAAAGGAAAACACAAAGGACTATTTGGCTTGTACAGACTTTTCAAAGAACTGAAGGCACAAAATGTAACAGCCGTGGCAGACCTGCACAACAACCTGCGGAGCCGGATTTTGACCACTTTCTTCTCCCTGGCAGGCATCAGATCAGCAACCGTTGACAAAGGCAGGCAGGAAAAGAAGATGCTCACCCGAAAAATCAATAAGCAACTCATTCCATTAGCACTCACCGTACAACGCTACGCTGATGTTTTTATAAAACTCGGCTACCCCTTTAACTTAAAGAATACCCTGCAAAACCCCCGGCCCGAGGCGCTGGAACCAGGTATTTTGAGTCCTGAATTAGCTGATTTGTTAACAGCAAAACAATCAGCAGTAAAACAAACAACCAGCCCATCCAAATGGATCGGCATCAGCCCCTTTGCGCAGCACCTCCAAAAAGTATACCCACTACACAAATTAGAAGAAGTCCTGCTGGCTCTCGCCGGTCATGGCCATCAGCTGTTCATCTTCGGAGGCTCCGCAGAAGAAGAAAAAATAGCCGCAACCTGGTCCGGCAAACACCAAAACATCACCACCTTAGTCAAAAAGATGAAGATGGCCGATGAACTCAGATTCATTTCCAACCTGGACCTCATGCTCAGCATGGACTCATCAGGCATGCACCTTGCCTCCCTAAAAAACATTCCCGTTGTCTCCGTATGGGGAGCCACACACCCTTACGCAGGTTTTCTGGGATACGGACAGTCCATAGCCGATGCCGTTCAAACCGATCTGTATTGCCGGCCATGTTCCGTTTACGGCAACATCCCCTGCTACAGAGGAGATTTTGCCTGCATGAACAATTTACCACCTCAAACTGTTGTAGACAAAGTATTACATAAACTGAAGCATTACAAAAACTGAACAATGACTAAGCAGCTACTTTTAATCAGGCACGGAAAATCAGAATGGGGAAACGCCCATCTCGCCGATTTTGACAGACCTTTAAACCCAAGAGGACACAGGAATGCCCCCGAAATGGCAGCAAGGCTAGCCTACAAACATTTCATCCCCCAGCTGATAGTAAGCAGCCCTGCACTAAGGGCAATCACCACAGCGAGGCATTTCTCACAGGTATGGAAACTTCCGGCAGAACAGATACAGGAAGAATTATCAGTTTATGAAGCAGACACAAAGACACTGCTAAAAATTATAAACAATTTTGACAACAAATACGATAAGATCGCCCTATTTGGGCACAACCCGGGTTTCACAGACTTTGCCAATTACCTGACAGACGCAGGCATTTACAACATCCCCACCTGCGGTACCGTTTTGATCGAATTCATGGTAGACGACTGGCAGGAAGCCAGCCATTCCACAGGCACCCTGGTCGACTTCGATTATCCTAAAAGCCCCGATGCGGACTAAAAATGAAGGTGTTTTACCGTCAATCCATTATTGATCAGCTGCTTCAAAGAATCCACCCCGATCATCAAATGCGTTTCCACAAAATTGGTGGTTACGCTGCTGTCACTTTCCGTAGTCTTCACACCCTCCGGTATCATCGGCTGATCAGAAACCAATAACAGCGCACCAGTCGGGATCTTATTGGCAAAACCAGTTGTAAAAATAGTCGCCGTCTCCATATCCACCGCCATAGCCCTCAGGGTCTTCAGGTATTTCTTAAACTCCTTATCGTGCTCCCATACCCTGCGGTTGGTCGTGTAACAGGTTCCTGTCCAATAATCCCTGGAATGGTCCCGAATGGTCGTAGAGATCGCCTTTTGCAATGCAAAAGAAGGCAAAGCCGGAACCTCAGCAGGCATATAATCATTAGAAGTCCCCTCTCCCCTTATCGCCGCAATCGGCAGGATCAGGTCACCCAACTGGTTTTTCTTCTTTAAACCGCCGCATTTACCCAAAAACAGCACCGCTTTCGGACTTATCGCAGTCAGCAGATCCATCATGGTCGCCGCCATCGGGCTTCCCATTCCAAAATTGATGATCGTAATGCCATTTGCCGTACAGCTCTGCATCGGCTTGTCCAGACCCATGATCGGTGCATTGTCATTCCACTCCGAAAACATGGAAACATACTTACTGAAGTTAGTCAGCAAAATATATTGCCCAAACTGGTCCAACGGTCTGCCTGTATAACGCGGCAGCCAATTGTTTACAATATCAGTCTTAGACTTCAATCCCTTTCTTACCGGAGAATTTACTTCTTTTACTTTTTTTGCTTTCGATACGATCTCTTCATCTTTTTTCACGTCTTTTTCTTCATTCATATATTTC
Organism: Pedobacter sp.; assembly: GCF_035317785.1. Classification (GTDB taxonomy): domain Bacteria; phylum Bacteroidota; class Bacteroidia; order Sphingobacteriales; family Sphingobacteriaceae; genus Pedobacter. The sequence goes on from NZ_DATHGC010000128.1 coordinate 14,531, forward strand.
TCCTTTTATTATTCAATATTCTACTAAAACATACCTAACCTTCATCAAGAGATCCCTCGTATCCCGAAATAAATTCGGGACAGGCTCTCGGGATGACGTGCAAATGGCACTGTGCTTTTTTCTGCTCCAGCGCGGAGCAGAAAAAATCACCTTCTCAGAGAAGACATTCTTCCCTGTTGCGCAGCTTCAGGGAAGCGAGTCTTCGAAGAGAACGGTTATTTTTTCCAGCTCCAAGCGATTCCATTCATCTACCTCAACGGAAATTGTTTCGTACCTCGCAATGAAGAGTGAAAAACAAAAGCTGTCATAACTGGCAAATGCGGGATCCTGAAATAAATTCAGGATGACGGCAATAGCTCAAATAACAAGTTAAAAAAAATCCCCGGTAAAATTACCGGGGATCAAATCTTTTATGCAGCCTTCAGCTTCTTAAAATCAGCCTTTTCAAACTTCTCGACCGCATAGTCGAGATTAATGACCAGCTCCTTAATCTCCGGATCAGACGGAATCTCAAACATCGCGTCCAGCATAATCGCCTCGCAAATGGACCGCAGCCCCCTCGCACCAAGCTTATATTCCATAGCCTTGTCAACAATAAAATCCAGCACATCATCATCAAACACCAAATTCACCTTCTCATACTCAAAAAGCTTCACATACTGGCGCAGCAAAGAATTCTTAGGCTCAGTCAAAATATTGCGCAAAGCCTCTCTGTCCAAAGGATTCAAGTGCGTAAGCACCGGCACACGACCAATCAGCTCAGGAATCAAACCAAAAGACTTCAAATCCTGCGGAGTAATGTACTTATACAAATTCTTCAGATCCAGGTCCACATCATCCTTTTTCACCTTATACCCCACAGCCTGCGTACGCAACCTGTTGGCAATCTTGCGCTCGATACCATCAAAAGCACCCCCGCAAATGAACAGGATATTGTTCGTATTCACCGGGATCATCTTCTGGTCTGGATGCTTGCGTCCCCCCTGAGGCGGAACATTCACCACCGTACCCTCCAGGATCTTCAGCAAAGCCTGCTGCACACCCTCACCGGACACATCACGCGTAATAGAAGGATTGTCACTCTTACGCGCCACCTTATCCACCTCATCAATGTACACGATCCCCCGCTCAGCAGAAGCCACATCATAATCAGCAGCCTGCAGCAAACGCGTCAGGATACTTTCCACATCCTCACCCACATAACCAGCCTCAGTCAATACCGTAGCATCACAAATACAAAAAGGCACATGCAATATCTTGGCAATCGTCTTGGCCAGCAAAGTCTTACCTGTACCCGTCTCACCGACCAGCATGATATTGGATTTCTCAATCTCCACCTCATCACCCTTATCCACCTTCTGGCTCAACCGCTTATAATGGTTGTATACCGCCACAGAAAGCACTTTCTTCGCATCATCCTGACCAATCACATACTGATCAATATGCGCCTTGATTTCCTGCGGCTTCAATAAAGTTATTGAAGAATCCAGAGGCTTGCCCTTCTTACTCCCCAGCTCCTGCACCAGCAGCTGATTGGCCTGGGTTACACATTTATCACAAATGTATGCATCCAACCCCTCGATAAGCATTAAGGTATCCTGCTTACCAGAGCCACAAAAAGAGCAACGGGAATCTTTACTTTGTTTAGCCATATTTATTTTTCTTTCTTAGTACCACCCAGTACTTCGTCAATCATTCCAAAACCTTTCGCCTCATCCGCCTTCATCCAGTAATCACGGTCAGAAGCCTTCTCTACCCACTCATACGTTTGTCCCGAATGGTTCGCAATGATGTCATACAATTCTTTTTTCAGTTTCAGCATCTCCCTCAGGTTGATCTCCATATCAGAAGCCACACCCTGGGCACCACCCGAAGGCTGGTGGATCATCACACGTGAATGCTGTAACGCAGCACGCTTGCCTGCAGCACCCGCTACCAGTAATACTGCACCCATAGAAGCCGCCATACCCGTACAGATCGTGGCCACATCCGGTGTAATGTACTGCATCGTATCATAAATACCCAGGCCGGCATACACCGAGCCACCCGGAGAGTTGATGTAAATCTGTATGTCCCTGTTGCTGTCTACAGACTGTAAAAACAACAATTGGGCCTGTATAATATTTGCATTTCCGTCATAAATGGCATCACCCAAAAAGATAATGCGGTCCATCATCAGACGGGAGAACACATCCATCTGCGCCACGTTCAACTGACGCTCCTCGATGATATAAGGAGTCATACTTTTTGGAGAAACATTAGTTGCCCCTATATAACGGTCAACATTTAAACCGTTGATGCGATGATGTTTAACTGCGTATTTTCTAAATTCGTCTTTATCGATCTTCATAGTTTTTCTATTTTTTCGTGGTTGTAAAGCTATTCACCATCTATTTCACCGCCAAAGTAATTAAACTAAGTTGGTAATTTATTGTGGTATTGTAAAATTTGAATATCTGTTATATACGTAAGGCGGCCTTTCGCAAAGCCGCCTTAACCTTATTATTCATTAAAAGTACCGATCCGAAAGCGCTTCCTTCGGCGATTACTTTAACTCTATAAACTTGTTATAAGCTATTTCTTTTGGTTCCATGGTCGCAACAGATTTGATCAGTTCAAAAACCTTGATCGCTTTCACCTCATCAAAGATACGGTTTGCATTGTCTTTCTCTTTCAGGAAAGTAGCCGTATACTGGGCAAGCTGGTCTTCAGGCATAGGAGCCGGACTGTACATCCTGAACTGTGCATCCAAACGCTGTTTTGCAGTCTGAAAAACATCCTCATACTTGATTTCGATGCTGTTGTCCTTGATCAGCTTATTCTCGATCAAAGTCCATTTCAGGTTTTTTGCAAAGTCCTCATAACCTTCGGTCAGCTCCTCTTCAGTCAGTTTCTCGTTGGTAGCTTTCAGCCATCTGCGTAAAAACTCATCCGGAAGATCGATCTTTACACTTTCAATCAAAGCCGTGTAAATGTCATTCTGCAATTTGCGGTCCGCATCCTGCTGGAACATACCTTCCACCTCTTCAGTGATCTTAGCAGTAAAACCTGCCTCATCCGTTACTGTACCTGCACCAAACAATTTATCAAAGAACTCCTGGTTTAAATCAGCTTCCTCCAGACGGTTCACATTTTTCACCGTCACGCGGAATTTAGATTTCAGGTCCTTGGCATCTTCCTCGCTGATGTTCAATAACTTGGCGATGATCACCTCGTTTTTGTCAAAAGCTTTAGGAACATCCAGTTCCACTACATCATCCTTCTTTAAACCAATCAAAGATTTTAAAATCTTTTTATCAGTAACCTGATCTAAACGAATAGACCCGGTTGCATTAATGCCATCTTCAAAAACTGAACCATCGCTGCCAAGTTGTGCTAATTCGGCATAAATCACGTCATCTTCTGCCGAAACTTCCGGGTTTGTCATTTTGCCATAGCTTTTGCGGATGTTTTTGATCCTTCCGGCCAGAGTTTCCTCGTCAGCTTTAACCTTATATTCAGTAAATTTATTTTTAGAAGTGACGTTCACGTCAATCGCAGGAGCGAGCCCAAGCTCATAATCAAACTCAAACTCATCTGTGTAATCCCATTTGAACTCTTTAGTATCATCCATTACCGGCAATGGCTGTCCAAGAATCTCTACTTTGTTGTCAGTAAGGTGCTTGTTCAATGTTTCGCTCAACAGGTTATTGATCTCTTCCACCAAAATACTTCTGCCATACATTTTCTTAATGTGTGCAGGAGGCACCATTCCTTTACGAAAACCCGGAAGGTTTGCTTTTTTAGCTTGTTCTTTGATGGATCTATCAACCTTTTCAGTGTAATCTGCAGGCGCAATTTTGATCTTTACAACTGCGTTTAGGTCGTTAACTTTTTCCTGTGTAATGTTCATCTTTTTGAATCAATATTTTGTTTTGTCAAACTATACATTGTGGCTAAACTCTGCCTATCTAAACCAAAAGCAGCCCGATCGAGCTGCTTTTGATAATTGTGCGGATGAAGGGACTCGAACCCCCACGCCGTGAAGCGCCAGATCCTAAGTCTGGTGCGGCTACCAATTACGCCACATCCGCAATTAGGATTTATTTAGGATTGCAAAGATAGGGAATCTTTTCAATTTCCAAAACCGATTTATAAATATTTTCCAGCAGAATTCTCAGCATACTGATAACCAATTAAATAATATCAGCAGCCCAGTTTTTTGGGCTTTCATTCACAATCCGTTTCTGTCATTCTGAGTACTGGGATATGAAAACAGTATAATTAACAACCAGGGTTTCATTGTGCGATAACCCTCACATCCCGCAAACAAATCCTTGATTTTTGAGTTAATTAAATACCTGAAAAAACTAAATTAAAAATCATGTTACAGATCAAACCACATTTATGGTTCGACAGCCAGGCAAAGGAAGCTGCCGAATTTTATACCACCTTACTACCGGATTCGGCGGTCACTTACGTTAACCAGCTGCACAATACACCATCTGGCGATTGTGATATCGTGGAGTTTACTTTAGCTGGACAGCCGTTTATGGCGATCAGTGCCGGGCCTTTATTTAAGTTTAACCCATCTATTTCCTTTATGATACACTTTGATCAGGCGGCCGCGTTGGACGAAGTATGGAACAAGCTGGCGGAAGAAGGCAAAGTGATGATGCCGCTGGACAAGTATCCCTTCAGCGACCACTATGGCTGGCTGGCCGACAAATACGGCATTTCCTGGCAATTGATGCTTGTTAAACCAGACAGCGAAAAACGGCCCGTGATCGTTCCGTCCTTAATGTTTACCGAGCCGGTCGCAGGTAAAGCGAATGAAGCCATCGACTTTTATTGCTCAGTATTTCAGGACGGCAAGCGCGGTACGACAGCACCACGCCCGGAAGAGATGGGACCCGACAAAGCCGGTACACTGATGTATGCCGACTTTTACATCGACCATACCTGGCTGGTGGCCATGGACAGCGCCCATCCGCATGGTTTCGGTTTTAACGAAGCCATATCGCTGCTGATCCAATGCGACACCCAGGAAGAGATCGATCATTATTTCTCCGCGCTTTCCGCGGACCCCAAATCCGAGCAATGCGGCTGGCTGAGGGATAAATACGGCGTGTCCTGGCAAATCACCTCCACTTTAATAGCAGAAGTGTTTAGGAACGGTGCACGAGAGCAGATCGACCGGGTTACGCAGGCCTTTTTGCCGATGAAGAAAATTGATCTGGCAACTTTGCAGCGTGCTTATGACGGTAAATAATCTGGTTTATATTATTGTCAGCACCCCGCACTCACCGCCATAGCATACAATACATCACCCGAAACAAAGATCTTAAATACATTTTTAGGTTCACTGGAAGAACTATTCCATGGCAGCACAAATTTAAAGTCCTTGTTCTCCACTTGATCAACACGGGAATGAACGCTATTCCAGGTTTTACCCATGTCAGATGACCGGAATATACCATCCGGATGACCAACTATTAAATATTTGCCCATTTGTTTAATAGATGAAATCGACGGAGAAGGCCCAAGCCCGTAACTAATGACTTCCCAGGTTTTTCCACTGTCCAATGAAATGTGAATCCTTCTGGATTTGGTTGTTGTGTTGTAGGCTATCGCAGCAAATCCACCTTCGATACGTTCAACAGCTATACCCACGCCACCCTCGCTGATTACCCATTTCCAGTGTTCACCATTGTCTGTCGAACGCATGATGCCTTTTGTATCTGTCGCGATAAGCACTCCTTCTGATTCTACCATGTTCATCACCCAGCCTTCATTTTGTACTTGCTTCCAGTTTTCTCCCTTGTCGGTAGATTTGTAAAGGCCGTGATCGTAACCACGGAATACCGCTCCGTCAGCTGTTTCAAAAATAGTTCGCATCGAATGCTGTTTTATGAAATTTGTCTGTACCGGCAACCAGTCCTCTGCAGCAGACACCTTTTGATAAACCTGCCCTTTATAATTGAAGGCCATGACACCGGAACGATTGAACGCAATCGAAGTGGAGGGACTGGAGGATGCATTTTGCAGATCAGGAACATTCTCCTTTTCCCAAATGGGAGCTTTAAGATTGCTCTTACTGTGATACATTTCATTTTTCACATGTAGATAGAGATCTGACTCTCCTGCAGAAAAATTTACCGGCTTTTCAATTTCAGGCAACCCTTCGCTGATGTCCTGCCATGTTTGTCCGCCATCAGTGGACTTGTAAAGGATGTTTACTTTAGCAACAGGGACTTTTGCTGGTGGAGCTGTCAATGACTCGGTTGTTTTCTTCCCCGTTTCCTTTTCTTTTAGTACAAAAGAATTTACTAGAACTAATACCAGGAGAATGGCCGGAACAAATACAAATAATCTTTTCATTTTTTTAAATTTAAAGTAAAACATATTGACTAGTAAAGCAGCGGAAGTAGTTGGTCGGGTATATCTTATCAATATGATTCAGCGAAATTACTTTGATATCTTTCAGTATGGGGAATTTAGATTGTAAATAAAAATGTAAACTTTGTAAATAAAATCTTGACAGTATAACTATAACCGGATAAGACACTCTGTTGGTACATTATCATTTCAACCACTTCTCAACCTCATCAAGACCCCTTCTCAACCCTTGCATGACCCCTTAGGCCTTGCAAGGGTTGAGATGAGGCTATCTTAGGATTCGTCGGATTCCCTTACAGTTCCCAATTATATGCATCAAGTGTAGTTATCCTGCGCTTGACAAATTTCCTGTATCGGATTTTTATCTAAATGTAGTAGGCTACCATTCTACTTATCCCTTGTAAACAGAAACGTCTCACCGCCCTGGTTCAGCGTTATTTCAGCTTTGGAAATATTAAATAATAACTCAATACCCGCCTGATTAAACACAAATTGATCTTTGGCCGGGGATTCCAGCGGAAATGCGCTCTGCCCTGTCGCCTGGGCCATTAGCGTCGTATTATTTTTGCTGATCGTTATTTTGAGCGGAAGTTGTGGACTGCTGTAAATGCCCAGGTATTTATCCAGGTCTTCGCTTTTTAATGCGATGCTGGTAAACGAAGGAAGGGTAAAAGGCACCTTAAAATAAATGCTCAGCGCAGCATCAGCAACGCCCTTGGCGCCGTATGAACCACCATTGGCGATATAGGCAATTGCCAGCTTTTCCTCGGGGTAATACGTCAGAATGGAGTTGAAGGCATCAATGCTGCCGCTGTGCCCATAACCCTTTTTATCCCTAAAACCGTAGCTGATCATGGCCAGGCCGAAGCCATCTTTCATGGTCTTCATCACATTCAGGCTGCTGTCGTTTACCAGTTTACCGTTAAAAAGCCCGGTAATAAATTTGGTAAGGTCTGTAGGGGTTGACACCATGGCACCAGCACCAGCCGGCACACTCATATTTGTTTCGGGTTCGGGTTTCCATCCATCCGCATAGTTAAAGGATACGGCCTCGTCCTTCTTCGCGTCCGCCTTTCTGCCGTAATAGGTATCGGGCAAGCCAAGTTTGTTTACAATACGGGTTTTAATCAGGTCTGCGTAGGTTTTACCGGTTATTTTTTCAGCAATAAAACCCAGCAGGACAAAGTTGGTATTGCTGTATTCAGCTTTTGCATCAGGTTCAAAATCGGCCGGCTGTTTGGCAAAAATGTCTGCCAATGTTTGCTGCGTTACGGGTTTATATTTGTAGGTCGTGTACAGGCTGTCGCTAGTGAAATTGTGCAGTCCGCTCCGGTGCCTCAGCATCATGTCTATAGTGATCTTGCCGGCGTTTGGCAACTGCGGGTAATATTTGGCCAGCGGCGTACTTAGGCTAAGCTTGCCCTCTTCAATCAGCTGCAGCACAAGCACCCCGGTAAACATTTTACTAATGGAACCTATCCGGTATTTCGTTTTCACGTCGGCATTGGTTTTAACGCCGTTATTGAGGGCGATAAAACCTGTTGCCTTTTGGTAGATCACCTGATCATTTACGGTTAAGGCTAGGCTGCCCATGGCCTTGTTATTTTCGGCAAGCAGGTTCAGCAGGCTGTCCAGCCTAGGTTTGTTAATCGTTTGTGCTGATACGTTGCAGGCAAATGCTATAAAGAGCAATAAGAGGGTTAAGTTTTTTCTCATGATGATGGTTTGTTATAAGACGAAATACACAGAAAATGGTTGCAACCCTGTCAAATCCTTTTTACTATCTTTAAGGGCATAACCCACGCCCATGAAAAAGTTAAAATCTCTTCTTGCTATTCAGCCTTTTGTTCTTGTTGTCATGTAAACCGTCTGTTGATCTCTCAATAGTTACATCTACTGTAGTTGCAGAAATACGTTTACCTCAACACCAAATACCCATCCTCTGCCCTTTGCGGAGCCCTGTTGATGTAAAATTGCCTATCCAGAGGCGCTGTAGTTCCCAATCCGTCAACATACCGGTTAAACATGCAAAAAGCCGCCGCGATCAGTACCGCATCATGAATTTCCACATCCGTTGCCCCAGCTTCACGGGCCGCAGCAACCTGCTCAGAAGTCACCAATTTCCCACCCTTCTGCACACTGCCCGCAATCGCCAGCAAAGCCTTCATTTTCTCAGACAGATCAGCAGCATTAAAATCAGCCTTGATCGCATCGATCTGATGAATATCACAACCGAGGTAATGCCCGGCCAAAGCCCCATGCACATTCTGGCAGAAAAAACAATCATTCAGATAAGATACATAAGTACCGATCAGTTCTCGCTCACCGCGGGATAAACTGTTGTTATTATCCCTCAGCAGGATCTCTGCCAGCGCATTCAAAGCACCCTCCGTTTCTGGTCTGAAGGCCATCAGTCCCCTGATGCCCGGTAGATCATTCCCCAATTCTATATGTGCCATAAGCCATTAAAATTTTAAACTAAATACCTGAACTATTTTAAACAAACATTAGACTCGCGGCGGCAGATTATACCCCGCCACCATTCTTTTTCCCATTTCCTTATAGGCCTCCGGATCAGTCGGCGTTAAACTGGCCAAACCATCCACATACCTGTTAAACATGCAAAAAGCCGCGGCGATCAGCACCGTATCGTGAATCTCCTTATCGCTCGCCCCCTCCTTTTTTGCTGCATCAATATCTGCAGAAGTCACCTCCTTGCCCAATACCTGGACCTTGCCGGCGATGTGCAACAAAGCCTTGAGCTTATCGCTGATCGCAGAACGCTTCATATCTGAAAGCACATCATCCACGATCGCCTCATCATCCCCATACAAACACCTCGCTGCCGCAGCATGACTGCTCATGCAAAAGAAACAATCATTGCGCTTGGAAACATAAGCCGCGATCAGCTCCCTGTCGGCCTGCGACAAAGGGGACTCCCCTCTTAATAACTCCTGTGCAAGGTCATACAAGTACTTCCCGGTTTCGGGCCTGAACATCACCAGCGAACGTATACCCGGAACACCCTCCGGAACATTGATATGTGCCATATTATCTTTACTATTATCCGTTAATAACTATTCTATTTCTAACATTCTTTAAAATCCAATAGCTCAACTCCCTGCCGGAGTTTCTATCACCGGGTCAACTGCAATTCCCGCAGGTACTTCTGCCGCAACAACCGCTTTCTTCTCCTTGACCGACAGCACCACCACAAACCCGATCACAAACACAATAGAGAAAATAAAGATCGCATTGCCATAACCGCCCAAAGAAGAAACCAGCACGCCGATAAACAATACAGCCGTACCCGTAAACAACCTGCCGATATTAAAGCAAAAACCAGTAGCCGTAGCGCGGATACCTGTATGAAACAACTGCGGAATATAAGCCGAAAGCACCCCTTGGCTGGCTCCAAAAAACAAAGCCAAAACCGCAATCTCTGCAAATATAGCGGGTGAGAAAGTCGTATTCAGCTTAAACAGCACAAAAGACATCACCGAGCATACGGCAAAACACAGCAACATCGATTTCTTCAAGCCCAGGAAATTGACCAGATAGCCAGAGAAAAAGCCCCCGGCCAGGCCACCCATCCCCATACACATCATACTCAGGCCCCTTTCCCTGCCTGCATCGCCAGGGATCAGGCTCTGCACCCAGGTAGGCAGCCAGGAAAAAATGGCCCAAAGCCCGATCAGCATAGACCCAAACATCAGCGAACCGACCAGCAATTCACGGCGGTTTTCCTCAGAATACCAGAGCGCCTGTTTCTTGCTCACCAGCTTCTGCTCCCTGTGCTCCAGCCATTTATCCGATTCTTTGATCACCACCATCCCGATTAATGCCAGTACTACCGGCGCAGCACCGACAAAAAAACCTTCCCGCCAGGAAGAGACAATAAAGTTGATCAGTCCCGCAGAAAAGATCCCCACCGGAAAAGCGATAGAAATGATCCCGGTCACCACGGCTTTGCTTTTATCAGGCCAGACCTCGCTCAGCAGCGTAAAAGAAACCACCAGCACCCCGCCTACCCCAAAACCGCTCATGAAACGGCAGGCCACTAAACCTGTCCATGCAGGCATCAGCCCGGTCAGGAAGGTAAAAATGCCATAACAGGTGATCGCGCAGAGCAAAGCCTTTTTGCGGCCTATCCGGTCACTGATCAGTCCCCAGGTAAAGCCACCAAATGCCCATCCGAAAATGAACAGTGCATTGATAAAACCACTGATGGAATTCATCTGCTCTGGCGGCAGGTCACCCTGCAGTTCTTTGACCACTACAGGGAGATAAACCGACATGAGTGTAGATACTGTTCCGCCCAGCGCACTGCTCACAAAACACAAGATAAAAAGCAGGGTCAGGTAAGTATTATTTAGTTTTATTGTACTCATGGTTATTCAATTAAAATATAATCATCAAAAAACATTTTGAAACAGGACTATTTCAAAGGACTGTCAAACAAGAACGCCACATAATAGATCGCGCCTACTGCTGGCGAGCCATAAGCCTGCGAAATGTACTTGTTGAAGATATTGCTGCCCCCTACTTTAATCGTCGTATTCACAGAAGGAATCTTTTTATTAAACTGCAGATCCACCATAGAATACGCCTTGATCCTTCCAGGTCTGATCGCGTTAAATGTTCCATACCAGTCAAACGCACTTTGCCAGTGCCATGCCGCATTGAAACCAAAGTTATTGCCGATGTTCGCATTACCGAAGGTCAGGTTCGTGCTGTATTCCGGTGTATTGAACTGCGCAATGTTATTGATATTGGCTTTACCCAGATTAAAATCAGACCAGGTTGCATTGCCGCCAATCGCATATCCGCCGTCCAGCAGGTAAGTCAGGCCAGCGCTCACACCCTGGGCAGATACCTCATCTGTCGCATTGGTATACAACTGGAAAGCACCAACCGTACGCGCACCAACCTCACCTGCTGCTGCAGGATTTATCTTGCCGTCTGCACCCAATATCGGATTTACAGCCCTCAGTACTACGGTATTTAAAAGGAAATCTGTGTATTTGCTGTAATAATAGTTAAGATCAATAAGCAATTTATTGGCCAGAAGACCTTTGTAACCTATCTCAAATGCTTTTTGCTGTTCGGGTTTGATATAAGCCACATTTGATTTGACCAGCAAATCTTTATTGTTGTTGATGGCTACAGGCGGAGGTGTGCCTCCCTGGATCGCCGCACCTACCGCACCGCCAAATACTTCTGCCGAAGCCGCCGTAAATGAGTTTTCATAAACATTCATCCCGGTACTGTTATTTGGCGCACCGCCAAGGATCGTAATTCCTGGTACATTTAATTTAATGAACTGGTCAACCGGGGTTGGGTTGCGGAAACCCGTTTGGTAAGAAGCCCTGAAATTGTGTGTTTGCGCTACAGTATACACTCCTGAAAACCTCGGCGTAAAACTGCCCTTAAAGTTCTCATTTTTATCATAACGTACCGAAGCCGTCAGTTTCAGTTTATCTTCCAGCAGTTTTTTACCAATTTGCGCAAATGCACCGTACTCTTTTACACCGATCTTATTGACCTTATCGTCAAACAAACTGCCATCGGTAAACATTTTGTATTTACGAAAACTGCCACCTGCTAGCACTTCTACAAATTTAACCACACTTGAAAAGTCGTACTGGCCATCAGTATGATAAAATTTACTATTGCTAAATACTCCCGCGCCCATTGCACCATAGGTATATATACCAGCATTCTTCGCACTTTCAAATTCTGGTGATCCTGGCAAAAACCTGCCCTGATCTGCAAAACTTCTTGCGGCGGCATGACTATTGGCCGTTACACCTTGCTGAGTTCCTTTAAAAGCTGCCGAATAACGGGCAAACCAGGTGTCATTGGCCTTATCAGGACTCACAACATTTCCGTTTAGATCTTTCACCCAGCTTCCGTTGATAAATTGAGCCAGGGAACGCGTATTATAAGAATCGTGTGAATTTTCAGTCACAACATAACTGCGAAGGAAAAAATTGCTACCTCTTAATTCAGCCCGGTGCGTTTGCAACACAAAATTATTTAAATCAAAGCGGTTACTGCCTGTATAGCTGGCCGTACCCCTGCCATAATTGTACTGGTAGATCGCCTCAATATTATTAGAGACCCGGTAGTGTAGCGCCCCATTGGCCTTCAGGCTATAGGTTCCGTAGTTCATCAGGTCTTTTTCTTCGTAACCGGTGCGTGAGACTGTCCCGACGCCCTCTAAGTTTGTTGATTTTTCATCGGCGTAGATATTTAAAGCATCCCTGGCCGGATTGTTAGGTCCGCGCTGTTCAACAGGTACGGCGACACTCACATCGGTATAATCATTGGCATGCCAGTCCTCACCGGTCAGGTAGGCCACGTTCACTTTAAAAGCAAAACGGTCATTAAACGCTTTAGCATAACGCAAAGCCACATCTTTCAGCTCACGGGTACCTATACTCGGATCATTTACATGGTTGATGCCAGATTTGATCTGCACCGCAAGGCCCTGGTACCTAAAAGGATCTTTGGTACGCAGGTTCAGCAAACCGTTGAAAGCCACCGGGCCATACAAGGCCGAAGCCGCACCCGGAATGACCTCTGCCGACTCAATATCGATATCAGAAGCCCCAAAAAGGTTACCCACAGAGAAATTCAGTCCCGGAGTCTGGTTGTCGACCCCGTCCACCAATTGCAAAAACCTGGAGTTACCGGTCGAATTGAAACCACGGGTATTCACCTGTTTATAAGTGATACTGCTGGTCACTGCCTCCATCCCTTTCAGGTTCGCTAAACCATCGTAAAAGGTCAGTGAAGGGTTTTCCTTGATCGCCTTTTGCGACATCTTTTCGATACTCACCGGCGACTGCAGGATGCTCTGGCTGACGCGTGAAGCAGAAGAAACCACTTCATTTAACATAATCGATTTAGCATCAAGAGAAACAGTAAGATCTTGGGACGCTGAAATCAATTCCACCTCTTTGGTCTCATAACCTACAGCAGAAATGATGAGCGTGACAGGAAGTTTTCCTTTAAAATTCAGTGTAAAATTACCTTTGGAATTGGTAGTAGTACCCAGGACTTTGTCCTTTAAAGTAATACTGGCATTGCTCAGCGCAGCGCTGTTGTCGCTGGTGGTCACAGTTCCCGTGATCTTCGCATCCTGCGCATAAAGATGCACAGACAGCGCCATAAAAAATAAGAGTAAAAGTCTTTTCATTTCGTTGATTTAGATTGGTTTGTTGGTTTGGTTTATTTAGAGCGCTGGTTGGTTTATTGGTTTTTGGTTTTCTATCTATTATTTTTTTTTCTCATTTATTTTTCTGCTCTAGCTTGAGGCCAGAAAAAATCACCTTCTCAGAGAAGACATTCTTCCATGTTGCGCAGCTTCAGGGAAGCGAGTCTTCGAAGAGAACGGTTATTTTTTCCCTGGCCTCAAGCGAATCCCTTAAACAAGAGACAACGCAATTATTTCTTCAAATGCTCATACCCCTGCGGCAATCGCGTGTACCCATGATTGACCAGTCTTTCAGCAAGTACATCATAATATGCAGGATTAGCAGGCAGCGATGTCCCCATCCCGTCCACATACCTGTTGTACAAACAAAAAAGCGCAGCGATCAGTACCGTATCGTGTATTTCTACATCCGTAGCACCGGCCGATTTTGCACGAGCAACAGACTCCGGACTTACCGCCTTACCGCTTTGCCTGGTCAGGGCAGCTATCTGCAGCAAGGCCTTCATTTTCTCAGTTACCGCAGCAGTCTCAATATCTTCTTTAACTTGCCGGGCGGTGTCCTTTTCCCCCGCCAGCAGATCAGCCGCAGCCGTATGGGCAGTCGTACAAAAAGTACATTCATTTCCATAGGAAACTACAGTGGCAATGAGCTCACGTTCGGCTTCAGTAAGTGATGAGGGTCCGCGCAGCAAATACTGTGTCAGCTCCCGTATGGGCTGCGCAGACGCTTTGCTATACTCCAGCAAGCCCGTAATACCAGGCAGGTGGTCTTCTAGTGGGATATGTGGCATACTAGGTTTTTGTAATATTCTTTATACAAAGAATGGTTTATTTGGTAATTATAAAAATATTACTATTTATGACATAAACAAAGAATAATTATAAATAAAGAATTTTTCTGCTTTTTAGTCAATCAGCCGCCGCAGCCACTCACATATTTCTTAAAGGTTTAACTCCCGGGCAGGAAACACTTTTGCCATTTGTTATTGTTTCCTGAAAGAGATGTCCTATTGTTTCCTGAAAAGGATGTCGCAAATGACCTTTTTAAATGTCGTTTCAACACCCGAACTGTTTCTCAGGTACCCAGTATCTTAGTGAAACATTTTCTAACTAAAAAATAGCTATGAAACCAAAAATGATATGGTCAAACTTAACAGTAAATGATCTGGACCGGACAACAAAATTTTATACCGCACTTGGATTTAAATCCAACGGCAGATCTGAAGACCTGACCAGCTTTTTCGCAGGCGAAAACAACTTTATAATGCACTTCTTTTTAACAGATAAGCTGAAAGCGAATGTGGAAATTGAAATTTCCGACGCACACGTAGCCAACGAAGTGATATTTACCCTTTCTGCAGAAAGTAAAGAAGAGGTGAACCAATGGGAAAAAGAAATCCCAAACGCAGGCGGAATCATCGTTTCAAAAGCCAAAGAGTTTGGAGAGGGCTATTATGGACTTGTGTTTGCCGACCCGGACGGGCATAAATTTAACGTGTTTTATATGTGAGCGCTTCGTGAAATGGCGAAGAACAGGTAAGGGATTAGATAGATAATCGGCGATAAACACCAGTTTGAACTGCCGCCGGATTTTGCAGGGGATGAATTGCATAAATTTCTCACTTTAAATACATTCTTCTATCTTCGCGACATCTAAATTAACAACAAACATGAAAAAATTATTAATTGTTCTCTTGTCAGTTGGCAGTTGGCTAACTGCATTCTCACAGGAAAAAGGCAGCTTCGAGCTTGGAATCGTTGGGGGCTATAATGCTTCAACGGCACAAAGCGGTCAGCTCACAAACGTCAATTACCTGAGTGCTTTTAACGCAGGCATTTCCGGTGACTACTTCTTTTCAGACCGATGGAGCATCAAGGCAAAACTGAGTTATGATCAAAAAGGCTGGGCCGACGGGTTCATTACCATTGACAATGGGCCATCTGTAACAACCGATTACAAGCTGAACTATTTGACTATTCCTGTAATGGCAAACTGGCATTTCGGCAAAAAAAGAAACTGGTATTTGAATTTCGGACCATATGCCGGAATTTTGTTAGACGCGAAAGAGACTGAACTTGAAATGGATTTAAAGGATTTTATGCAAAGTACTGATTTCGGTCTCGCACTGGGGATTGGTGTTAAAATACCAGTTGCAGAGCGGATAAAAATCTTGATCGAGTTTGACGGGCAAAGTGGTATTACGGATATCATTAAGGACAATACAGGAAACACAATTAGGAACATCAGATCCAGCATAAATACAGGTCTGGCCTTTGAGCTTTAGGTTTTTTCCCTTTTTCAGTATAAAGCCCGTTTATCCTGGATGAACGGGCTTTTCTTGTGGGACTCCTGCAGAAATTCTTCACAGGCAAGGAAATAATCCTTACAGAGTCGTGAAATGCAGTCTCCAATTCGTTAACCGATGCCCCTTCAAAAGTTATAAGGTCATTTATACCATTTATCCGTACTGTCAGAATCAAATAAACCGGTATCACCAATGAAAGTTTCTATAATCTTTTCACCACTGACATACAGCGTGAAAGCCTTCTCCGGTCATGAGCGTTTCACCATATTTTATTTATAGGTCAGCCCCATAGTGTAAAACATAAAAGCCCATTTATCGGCAATTTCTTCAATGGCTTTGTCGGTTGGCTTGCCTGCGCCATGCCCTGCATTGGTTTCGATCCGGATCAGTACCGGGGCGTCTCCGCCCTGCCTCTCCTGCAAGGTAGCCGCAAACTTAAAAGAATGCGCCGGCACCACCCTGTCGTCATGGTCTGCTGTGGTTACCAGTGTTGCAGGATATTTGACGCCGGGTTTCAGGGCATGTACGGGAGAATACTTGTACAGGTAGTCAAACATCTCTTTAGAGTCTTCAGAAGTTCCGTAATCGTAGGCCCAGCCTGCTCCTGCGGTAAACTTGTGATAGCGCAGCATGTCCATCACCCCTACTGCCGGGAAGGCAACTTTGAACAGTTCAGGGCGCTGTGCCATCACAGCACCGACCAGTAAGCCGCCATTGGAGCCACCCATAATCGCCAGGTAGGGGCTTGAGGTATATTTTTCCGAGATCAGATATTCCGCTGCTGCGATGAAATCATCAAATACATTCTGTTTTTTCAGTTTGGTACCCGCAAGATGCCATTTCTCCCCATATTCACCTCCGCCTCGCAGGTTGGCTACGGCATAGATGCCGCCCTGCTCGATCAGGGAAACGACTGAAGTACTGAAAGCCGGGGTCAGGCTGATGTTGAAACCCCCATAACCATAGAGCAATGTCGGGTTACGCCCGTTTAGCGGGGTTCCTTTTTTGAAGGTAATGATCATGGGTACTTTTGTGCCGTCTTTCGAGGTATAAAACACCTGTTTCGATTCATATTTTGATGGGTCAAAATCTACTCCTGATTTTTTATACAATGCTGATTTTCCGGTATTGACATTGTACTTGAATATCGTGGTCGGATAGGTATAGGACGTGAAGGTGTAGTACAGGTCCTGTTCTTCTTTCTTGCTTCCAAAACCCACGGCCGTGCCCGGTCCTGGTAATGCGATCTCGTGCTCCAGCTTACCATTCCTGTCATACTGCAGTACTTTGGATACTGCGTCGACAATGTAACTGGCAAATATCTTTCCGCCTCCTGTGGAGGGTTCAAGCACATTGTCCGTCTCTTTGATCAGGTCTTTCCAGTTTGCTGGTTTGGCGTCTTTTGCATCGGCAGTGACAATCCTGCCATTTGGCGCATTCAGATTGGTATAGATGTACAGCTTGCTGCCATCATTGTCTATAATGTTGTGGTTCTGCTCAAAATTGTCGACGATGCTGACAATCGGACTGTCCTTTTCCTGAAGGCCTTTGATGTACAATTCATTGCCGGATGTAGAATTGGCGGCTGAAATGATCAGGTAACGCTGGTCTTCAGTGAGCCCGGCGCTGATGTATCTTCTTGGTGTTTGATCACCGCCAAAGATCAGAACATCGTCTTTTTGCGGCGTTCCTATTTTATGGTAATACAGCTTGTGGTACTGGGTAATGCCTGACAGTTGACTGCCTTCAAGCGGTTTGTCGTAGGTGCTGTAATAAAACCCTGTATTGCCCTGCCAGGCGATGCCAGAAAACTTCACATCGGTCAGGGTATCGCCAACGATCTGCTTATTTGCGGCTTTCATCACCACTACATCAGTCCAGTCAGAGCCGCCCCCGGATAGCTGGTAGGCCAGAATACTTCCATCTTTGGAAAAATTGATTCCTGCCAGGGAAGTGGTCGCGTCTTTTGAAAAAGTGTTGGGGTCTAAAAATACTTCAGCTTCAGCGCCTTCTTTCTGGCGGTACAGCACGCTTTGGTTCTGCAACCCGGTATTTTTATAGAAATAGGTGTATTCACCTTCTTTGAAAGGCTGAGAATATTTCTCATAGTTCATCAATTTTTTTAGCCGTTCTTTTAACGCATCACGGAAGGGAATTTTGGACAGATAGTCCTGTGTGACTTTATTTTGGGTAACTACCCATTCTTTCGTTGCTGCTGACCGGTCGTCTTCCAGCCACCTGTACGGGTCGGCTACGGTAGTTCCAAAATAATTGTCTGTGATGGTTTCTTTCCTGGTTTCGGGATATGTCATTGGGGATTTCTTCGGTTTTATAGTGTTTTGGGCCTTAACAAAAATAGGAATCATTAAGACAAGTAATAGGAGGCTATTTTTAAATGATGTTTTCATGACGGCTGTTTTATTGTACACCTATGCTACGTACTTAAAAGCCTGCCGGAAAGGCAGGCTCAGAAAGATACCAAATTCACGAAAGAAATGGAGATGTCTTTGCGGGGAGGTAAGATTAATTGCCTTCTCTTTTCACATATGTTTTATTGCCATTCTTATTGATGTAATACTTTCCGCCCCGCGGACCTGTCAGAATTTGCTCACCATTAGGCCCAGACAAGCTCCGGTCAACAGTAGGTTTATAGGTTTTTGAGGCCTGCGCTGTAGTCGGGTTTACCGTTTTTACCACTTTGGTTTCTTTTACTGCTTTAGTTGCTTTTGCCTCTGGCTTAGTGGTAGTATACCTTTTATCCGGAGTACCGTCCTTTTTTAGCTTAACGCCTGATCCTTTTGCAATTTTGGTTTCTTTTGCAATTTTAGTTTCTTTTACAACTTTGGCTGGTTTTGCAGCTTTGGTTTCTTTTACTACTTTAGTTGCCTTTGCCGCCGGTTTTACAGTGGTATATCTTTTATCCGGAGTTCCGTCCTTTTTTAGTTTAGCAGCAGGTTCTTTCGTTGCCTTTTTTGCAGCAGCATACCGCTTATCAGGAGTTCCATCTTTTTTTAGTTTAGCATTTGTTTGTGCAACTGCTAAGCTTATACACAAACTTAACACGGCAATAAGAGAAAGTAGCTTTTTCATCGTTATCTGTTTTTATAGGTTATGAATTATATTCTTCAAACGGAGAAGGGTAATGCCTATTTAAAAAATCCCTTCAATTTATCAACTATACCGCCCTGACTAACGCCTGAACCGTCTTCAGCGCCGCCACTTATCAGGTTGGTGAGATCCGACAATTGAAACTTCCCGTCCGGACCTGAGATATTCGTCATCATGTCACTGAAATTAAAACTGCTGTCATTCGGATCATTCGTCTTATTTGCGAATTTGTCCATAATTTCAGGGATGAACGATCCGGCAATATTTTTGGCCGATTCGACATTCACACCCAGGCCTTCCAATTTATTAACAAAACTCGATGAAGCTTCCTGGACTACTGCATTGTCCTGAAAATTCCCTCCTTTAAAAATATCGACCAGGCTGCCCAGATTTCCTGAAGCCAGCTGACCTTTAAGCGCATCCATGATAGAACCGGAAGCAGCATCTACCGCGGCTTCGTTTTGATCATTAGGAACCTCACTATTTTCTAAGATAGCACTCTGTGCATTTTCTTTAACCAGTTGTTTTAAATTTTCTAACATAGGGATCTTTTTAACTATAACAATGGTCCATTATTGACCTGGACTGCATATATCTAATATAAGAAAAACAATTATATAAATATCAAAATACTGGAATCTTTGACGGTGTTATTTTTCTTTATTGCGGCGATTCCTTAACTTGCCAGTCTTACTGAATTTCATGAAACAACTACTGATTAAATCGGCTTGCACGGGCCTGATAATGATACTGGGCCTAACGATGACACAGGCACAAACTGAAAACACCTCAGCCGCCAAAACTGATGCAGTATACCGCGCTTCTGCGCCTAAAATAAATGCGCTGGTCCATACCAAACTGAATGTAAAGTTTGACTATACAAAACGCCACCTGCTGGGCAAAGCATGGTTGACTTTAAAACCTTACGCCTATGCTACAGATTCGCTGACGCTTGATGCTAAAGGCATGGACATTAAATCTGTTGCAATGTTAAACGGCAAAGCGTTGCAGACCCTGAAATATGACTATGATGGCGAGCAGTTAAAGATCAGGCTTGGCAAAAAACTGCTGCCAGGTCAGTCTTATACCGTGTTTATCGATTATATCGCCAAACCTGATGAGCTTAGGGTAAAGGGCAGTGCGGCCATTACTGATGCAAAGGGCCTTTATTTCATCAATCCGGACAGCACGGAAAACGGCAAACCGGTACAGATCTGGACACAGGGTGAGACTGAGGCTTCTTCTGCATGGTTCCCTACCATTGACAAGCCCAACCAAAAGACTACCGCGGAGATCGCCATTACTGCTCCTGCCAAATATGTGACCTTATCTAACGGAAAACTGGTATCGCAGGTGAAAAACGCCAATGGCATGCGCACGGATACCTGGAAAATGGACCTGCCGCATTCCCCATACCTGTTCATGATGGCGGTGGGTAATTTTAAGATCTATCGTGACAAATGGAAGACCAAGGAGGTAAACTATTACCTGGAGCCCGCTTATGCGCCTTATGCGAAGCAGATCTTTGGCACTACCCCTGAAATGATTGAATTCTTCAGCAAAACTTTGGGAATTGACTATCCATGGAATAAATACAGCCAGATCGTGGTTCGTGATTATGTGAGCGGTGCAATGGAAAACACCACGGCTACCTTGCATGGCGCCTATGTGCAGCGCACACCAAGGGAAATGCTGGATGAGAACTTCGGGCAGGCGGAAAGCACGATTGCCCATGAGCTGTTCCACCAGTGGTTTGGCGATTACGTGACTGCCGAGAGCTGGAGCAACCTGACGGTAAATGAGTCTTTTGCCAATTTCAGCGAGGTGCTTTGGGCTGAACATAAATATGGTAAGGATGCGGCTGATGAACACAATTATGACGCCATGAGCCAGTACCTGGGTTCTGAGAAGGATGGACTGAAAGACCTGGTCCGTTTTCATTATGCAGATAAAGAAGAGGTCTTTGATCTGGTATCTTATCAGAAAGGCGGCAGGATACTGAATATGATGCGCAACTACCTGGGTGAAAAGGTATTTTTCAAGGGACTGAACATTTACCTGAAGCAAAATGCTTTTAAAAACGGAGAGGCACACCAGCTGCGCCTTGCGATGGAGGAAGCCAGCGGACAGGACATGAACTGGTTCTTCAATCAGTGGTATTTCAATGCCGGACATCCGAAGGTAACGATTGATTATGCATGGGACGAGGCTGCTAAAACTCAGAAAGTAACACTTAAACAGACGCAGGGAGGTACACCATTTAGCTTGCCTTTGGCCATAGACATTTATACAGCGGGTGTTAAAATCCGTCATTCGGTTACTTTCAATACTGCTGAACAGACTTTCTCTTTCCCTGCTGCATCAAAACCGGAGCTGGTAAATGTGGATGGGGATAAGATCATCTTGTGGGAAAAAGAAGATCATAAGTTTATAAATGAATTTGCTTATCAGTATGCGCATGCGCCTTTGTTCATGGACCGCCTGGAGGCCATTGATGCTGCCGGAAAAAACCAGCGGACTCCTGAAGGCCGTAAAGTATTGCTTGCTGCGTTGAGCGACAAATATTATTCATTGCGGATCCAGGCACTGGATTCCATTGATGTAAAAAATACGGAGCTTGTCAAAACTGCGCTGCCTTTGATCCAAAAGATGGCTGCTGCTGATCCGAATACAATGGTTCAGGCAAAAGCGATATCGATCATCGGTATGGATAAAAATCCTGCTGATCTGCTTTTATTTACCAAAAGCCTGGAAAGCAGGTCTCACGCTGTTCAGGGGGCAGCCCTGATGGCCGTGGCGTTTCAGCAGCCGGAACAGGCGCTTGCCGCAGCCAGGAAGCTGGAAAAAGATACTGGAAAGGGGCTAACTGAGGCTATTGTAAATGTATATTCGAAATTTGGAACGGAAAAGGAACTGCCTTTTATCACGGAAAAGTTTGCAGGTATGGGCGCACAGGAACAGGTTG
>NZ_DATHGC010000129.1:0-4604 GCF_035317785.1 Pedobacter sp.
CGCACTGCTTTAACACCATAAAAAACGAATACCCGGGATTAGGTGGCGAGTACGAAGTGATTCACCACACCCAGCTGATCCAGCAGCTTATTGACAATGGAAAGCTGAAAGCCGAAGGCGGCGAAAGCTTTAAAGGAAAAAAAATCACCTATCATGATCCTTGCTATTTGGGTCGCGGAAATGATGTTTATGAGGCTCCCCGGAAAGCGCTCGAGGTCCTTGACGCACAGCTCGTAGAAATGAAACGTTGTAAGTCCAACGGCCTTTGTTGTGGAGCCGGAGGCGCACAAATGTTTAAAGAACCTGAAAAAGGCTTCAAAGACATTAATATTGAAAGAATAGAGGAGGCACTGGAGACCCAGCCCTCGATCATAGCAGCGGGCTGCCCGTTTTGCATGACCATGCTTAGCGACGGGGTAAAATTAAAGGATCAGGACCAGCATGTCCAGGTTTTGGACATTGCAGAAATAACAGTTAGGGCAAATGGACTGTAATACGCTTTATATTGCCTCCTTAAATTCCGGCAGCAATGGCAATTGTTACTATATCGGTAATGGAACCGAAGCCATACTTGTTGACGCAGGCATTTCATGCAGGGAAACTGAAAAAAGAATGTCCCGGACAGGCCTTTCTATGAGCAAGGTCAAAGCGATCTTCATTTCACATGAGCATTCCGATCATGTAAAGGGGCTTTGTACGCTGGCGGCTAAGTATAACCTGCCAGTCTATATCACTTCCGGCACCTTAAAGGGATGCAGATTTAACTTGCGTCAGGACCTTATAAGACCTTTATACAGCAACGAGGTAACGCAAATAGGCACCCTTACTGTCACCAGCTTTTTAAAAATTCACGATGCTTCAGAACCACACAGCTTTATGATTTCCTGCGGCAGCACAAACATAGGGGTGTTTACGGATATTGGTGACCCGTGTGAGCAGCTGATCTTTCATTTTAAGCAATGCCACGCTGCGTTTCTGGAAGCCAATTATGATGATGAGATGCTCAGTAAGAGCGCATATCCTTATTTCCTTAAAAGCAGGATCAGCGGGGGAAGAGGCCACTTGTCCAACAAAAAAGCCTTGAACCTGTTCAACACCCACAAGCCTCCCTTTATGACTCATTTGCTGCTCTCCCATCTTTCCAAGGACAATAACTGCCCTGAACTGGTTAAAGAGCTCTTTAAGGCACAGGCAGGTAATACGGAGATTATTGTAGCATCCCGCTATGTGGAAACACCGGTTTACACTATTTTTGAGCAAATCGCTGCGTATTCAGTCTAATCAGTCTTTCATGAAGGTCCGACAGGTCCTGAGGTTCTATATTCTTAAGTGGTATGACCATATAAGTTGCCATACTGTCTACATCCCCCTCATCTTTATCGTTATAGGTTTGCACAATTACGTCATCATTTTTCGTACGCAGGAATAGATGCCCGCTTTTATCCGTACCATAATAATCCAGATCTTTAAATTTCAGCAGATTGAAAGAGAAATACTCGACTTTTCCATTTGTAAAATGACGTTTATATCTGCAAAAACCATTGTTGGTAACGTTCA
Organism: Pedobacter sp.; assembly: GCF_035317785.1. Classification (GTDB taxonomy): domain Bacteria; phylum Bacteroidota; class Bacteroidia; order Sphingobacteriales; family Sphingobacteriaceae; genus Pedobacter. The sequence continues at coordinate 1,558 of NZ_DATHGC010000129.1, forward strand.
GTTCGTACCGGTCTACAGACAGTGATCCAGGTGTATCGTCATAATGACTGCTAAGCAGCTTCTGTATATAATTAGTCTGTTCATCGAAGGAGAACACAGGGGTAAAAGCCATAAAAACCACGCACACAGACAGAAACAAGCACATTTTCAAGAGTAATGTAAACTTTTTCATCACGTTAATTATTTAGCCCGGCCAAGTTAATTAAATTCGTAATTTTGAACTATGAATTTTTCTCCACAATCCAGAGTCTGGGTCTACCAGAGCGACCGTGCGTTCTCGAATGCCGAAGTGAAAACTATTCAGCAGCAACTTGATGAATTTAGTGCGCAATGGAAAGCGCATGGCCAGCAGCTAAATGCAAAAGCACAGGTGCTTTACAATTTCTTTATCGTATTCATTGTTGACGAGGCATCCGCAGGTGTTACCGGCTGTTCCATTGATTCTTCTGTCCGGATCATCAAGGAAATCGAGCAGGCTTATCAGGTCGATCTGTTCAATAGATTCAATATAGCCTACAAACTTGACGATAGGGTTATTGTAGTAAACAAGGAGGATTTTGAAACATTGGTAAACATAAAGGCCATCGGCCCAAAGACAATTGTGTTTAACAATATGATACAGTCCCTTCAGGAGTTTGAAACCAAGTGGGAAGTTCCGTTTGAACAAAGCTGGCATAACACGATATTTGCACACCTGCTCTGATCTTAAAAGTCCAATGGCCCTAGTCTTCGCATATTGCGCATGATCAGGTACTGTCTGTGGCGAATATATGAAGTTGCTTTTTTAGGCGTCCATCTTCTGGGATTGGGGAAACAGGCTGCTATTAAAGCTGCCTGGGCCCGGCTCATTTTGTGACAGGATTTCCCGTAATAAGATTGCGCGGCTGCCTCGGCACCATAGATCCCGTCTCCCATCTCGATTACATTCAGATACACTTCCAGAATTCGCTCTTTACTCCATAATATTTCGATCAGCATGGTAAAATAAGCTTCAAAACCTTTACGGATCCATGATCTTCCGGGCCATAGAAATACATTTTTAGCCGTTTGCTGAGATATGGTGCTACCGCCTTTTATTTTCTTGCCTTTCTTGTTGGTTTCAAATGCCTTTTCTATTGCCTTCACATCAAATCCAAGATGCTTCAAGAACAACTGGTCCTCGGCAGACACTGCCGCACGTTTCATATTGTCAGAAATATCTTCGAAGTCTACCCATTTCTTCTCCATTTTATAGGGCTTGTCATCAGCGCTGCGCTCTATGTTGCGCTGAACCATCAAAAGCGTAATGGGAGGATTAACAAAACGGTAAACCAGGACCCAAAAAACAGTAACCATAAGAAACCACAAAAGCACTTTGAGTGCTATCGAAGATATTTTATCTAAAGGCTTGGATTTGACTTTAGCTTTAGCCCGTTTTTGTTTTGCCATCGGCCAAAGGTAAGATTTACCATAATGATTTTAAACAAAAAAAGCGTCCCGAATGGGGACGCTTTTTTTGTTTTGTAAAGAAGCGGATTACTCAGCTACAACTTCAAAAGGAACCTTAACTTTTACTTCTTTGTGTAAGTTTAAGTTAGCGATGTACTCGCCAACAAATTTAGGCTCAGTTTCGAATGTGATGCGACGACGGTCAACATCAAATCCTTGTTGTTTCAATGCGTCAGCAATCATAATGGTGTTTACTGCACCAAAGATCTTACCGCTTTCGCCGGCTTTAGCACCTATAGACAATTTAACCTCAGTCAAACGTTCTGCGATACCTTCAGCGTCTTTCTTAATTTTATCTTGTTTAAAAGCAGCTTGCTTTAAGTTTTCTGCTAATACTTTTTTAGCTGAAGGAGTAGCCAACTGAGCAAATCCTTGTGGGATCAGGTAGTTACGGCCATATCCAGGCTTTACAGAAACGATATCATCTTTTTCCCCTAGGGACTTGATATCTTGTTTTAAAATAATTTCCATCTCTCAGCTCCTATTTTAATTGGTCAGCAACAAAAGGCAACAAACCGATGTGACGTGCACGTTTTACCGCCTGAGCCACTTTACGCTGGAATTTCAATGAAGTACCGGTTAAGCGGCGTGGTAAAAGTTTACCCTGGTCATTGATGAATTTCAACAAAAAGTTTGCGTCTTTATAATCAATATATTTAATACCATTCTTTTTGAAACGGCAATATTTTTTTCTGTTATCGTCCACTTTTGGAGCAGTAACATATTGTATTTGATCCTTTGCCATTATACTGCAGCCTCCTGTTTAGGTTTTTTGTTAAAAGCCCCGCTACGTTTTTTCTCATTATAGGCTACCGCATGACGGTCAAGTCTAATCGTTAAGAAACGCAGCACACGCTCATCGCGCTTAAGCTCCAGTTCCAATTTACTAATCAATTCACCTGAAGATTTGTACTCTGTAAGATGAAAGAACCCGCTTGCTTTTTTCTCAATCGGGTACGCTAATTTTCTCAAACCCCAATTGTCCTCTTGAACAATTTCGGCTCCGCTGTCAGAAATGATCTTGCTGAATTTAGCCAATGCTTCTTTAGCAACCTCTTCTGACAACAACGGGGTTAGAACGATAACAGTTTCGTACTGATTCATTGTTATTTATTTATTTTATGTTTTATCCGCTTTAATTGCGGGGTTGCAAAAATAGAAATAAATTTCTATTAATCAAACACATAATGAAAAGATTAATAACTACCGAACAGATAATTGACCCCAAAAGTCATTCTTTTGATCCGGATATTGTATGCAGAATAATCAGTCAAAGCAGACGGGATAATATATCCGGCATAAATCTCTATTCTTTTACTTACTACTGCGCCCACTTTACCTAATGCAGTGATGTTAAATTGCTTAAAATCGACCGGCTGCAATTCAAACCCTTCTTCTTCTCCCGGTATTGCCGGCGGAAAAAAACGACCGGGTTTATTGTTGCTGTAAATGGAGTAGAAAATCCCTGCCCCAAGTCCCGCAAATAGCTTTAAACGTTCCTTACTGTAAAAATTATATATGAACTGAGGCTCCAGTCCAATCGAGTTTTGATCAAAAGT
>NZ_DATHGC010000130.1:0-7259 GCF_035317785.1 Pedobacter sp.
GTAAATGTCGCCCGTAAATATGATCTTGGTATCTTCACCCGCCCGGGAAATGATGGTTTTAATTTCATGCGGGGTCAGGTTCTGCGCCTCATCTACGATAAAAAAGATCTTGGTCAGCGTTCTTCCCCTGATGTACGCCAGCGGCGAGATCACGATCTTTTCCGTGTTAACAAACTCATCTATTCTGCCCTGTACCTTAGGATCGTCATTATACTGTTCTTTGATAAACCTCAGATTATCCCAGATCGGCGCCATATAAGGATCTATCTTAGACTTAATATCGCCTGGCAGGAAACCAATATCCTTGTTGCTCAGCGCAATGATAGGACGTGTTACATAAATCTGGCGATATTCTTTACGCTGCTCGAGTGCACTGGCCAGGGCCAGCAAGGTCTTACCCGTTCCGGCCTTACCCTGGATGGTCACCAGTTTAATATCAGGATTCAGCAATGCATGAACAGCAAAAGCCTGCTCATGATTCCTAGGTGTAATGTTAAATATAGTTTGCGGCTTAATCGCATAAAGGTATTTCGTTTGCGCATAATACCAGGCCGTAGCGCTCTTTCTGCCTGATTTTAGGATGCAAAAATGGTTGGCTTCAGGATCTGCAATGTCAAGCTGATTTGCAGGAGCGCTGCCTGCTGCCTTGAGTTCATTGAGGAGCGTTTCGGGTACTTTGCTGATGATGCTTTTTCCGGTATACAGTTCGTCCAGATTTTTCACCTTACCGGTTTCATAATCTTCAGCATAGAGATCAAGAGATTTGGCCTTTAGCCTCAGGCAAATGTCTTTAGATACCAGTATTACTTTTTTTTGCGGAAATTCCTCCTTCAGACTGAGCGCCGCATTGAGGATCCGGTGGTCAAATTTACCCTTGCCAAAGACCTCTTCCGCGTCTGTAATTTTAGGCTTTTTGTCCATTACCACTTTAAAGCTCCCTCTTTTGACACCTATTTTCGGGCTGAAGCCATTTAATGGAATCCATTTGTTCATGATCTTGTCACCCGAAGCCTTGTCCATAAGGCGGATAAAACTTCTGGCCTCCGCATTGCGCGTCTCATTGCCGTTCTTCATGTTATCCAGCTCTTCCAGCACCTGTATGGGAATGGCAACATCATGCTCCTGGAAATTGTTGAATGCATTGTGATCATAGAGGATTACCGAAGTATCGAGTACAAAGATCTTTTGCTTTAGCGAAGGTTGTTTTACGGATTTACTCATGACAGCTAAAAATAGCGAAATTTATGTTTGAAGTGAAATGGTATAAAAAGACAACGGGTCTTTGATGCGGATACAATTCCGCACCAAAGACCCGTTGCCCTGAATAATAATTGTCAGTTTAAAAAAGTAAGTAGATCTTGAAGCCAAGGTCATTGATAATACCCTGGGTATTCAGACTAAAATTAGTATCTCTCTTTTTATAAACATCTGATGCACTGGTGCCATCTGTCTGATTGGTAGTTGTGTATGAAGCTGTAGCTGACAACAAACGGGTTTCAAGAGCCCATCTTTTGTTTATGAACCAGGTGACACCTCCATAAGCGCCAAGGCCATAAGAATTGCTTTTAAAGGAATTCAAATTCTGCAGATCATCATAATCAAGTTTGGTGAGGCTATAAGAGGCGCTACCACCAGCATAGGCGTAAAACTTTCCAATTAGCGGATAATACTTTTGGTAGCTCAAGCCTCCTCCAAATATTTCTGTTGCATTGTTCTGGGTATTATTTGTGCTGGTAGAGCTGCTGCGCCCATACAACAGATCAATGCCAAGTTTGGTATTATCGCTAATGAAGTGCCCGTACCCCAGGGAAAAACTGCTTTGCTTTTGCTTTTGTCTCGCATTTCCTGACGGGATGTTTTGTTCTGACTTAGAGGTATAGGTACTTACACCAAGACTTAGCGCATTGGTTCCTTTTGTCTGGGCATATCCGCATAGCGATGCCACTACTGCAAGAGCAGTTAATAGTTGTTTTTTCATTTGTGTGTGTTTATGTGTTTAAGTCATCAATATAATTAGATAAATTATCATTACAAATTATAATTTATCATTATTTGTAACATAATTAAAACACAATGGAAAAACAGGTATAGACATGTTTGTAAATTAAACACGAATGTCGAAAAAAGAAAATTACCCAAACTGTTAAAGCACAACTGAATAGTCGTAAAACTGAAGATATCAAACCGAAATGTCTATAAAACGGAAAACGGAGTTCCTCTTCTTGCGATTTGGTGACTCCGTTTCCAATTACCTGCTGCCGTAGCCTCAGATAACTATCAACTGCTCTGTATCCTTAACCTTTCGTGGCGTTCTTTAGTTCCTAAGAACTTCGAAGCCCGTAAAATTATACTGTCCGATTTATCCCGTAGAATTCCTCTTTCAGTGTATAATGTCCTTTGCGGATTCAGCTAATCTACCTTCGCTTCGCAGCTACCGGTGATGTTTTGGTGCGACCCGTTTTCTCCGTTTCCTTTGATATCGGGTTACCTGTGCTGATCCTTAGATTTACCAGAACCTTCCGCCCTGGGGCTAAGTATTCTTTTTGGTATTTCTTCAGACTGTCAAAGTACTTGCTAATTGATAGATCTAATATACGGAGGTAAATGAAGTTTTGCAAGAAAAAGTTAAACAACTTATAAACAAATTCTTAACAGGTTGCTAACAAAGTTATGAACAGTATTAGGGATATTTTTTCAAATTTATTGTAGCGAAAAATAATCCAGACTCGTTTAGTTGTTTGAGAGCGTTAATTTAGATGATGGGGTTGGGTCTTTATGACCTGATCCCATTTTTATTAGAAACATCCTTATACTAAACTTTACAACCATGATAACCAAATCTTACAACAAACTGCCTTCTGTCAACTCACTGATTATTTGTGTAGTAGCCCTGCTGATTATGATCGCCATACAGCTGGTACAGAATTAGCCCTGCCCCTGCTCTATCGCAGTGATTTTCGCAAGGCGATTTACGTGACGTTCCTCACCTGTAAAATTTGCCTTCAAAAATGCAGATACGATGTCTTTGGCCAGCTCAATCCCAATCACCCGTTCGCCAATACATAGTATATTCACATCATCGTGCTCTACAGACTGGTGTGCAGAATAAGTATCGTGACAAACCCCCGCTCTGATGCCCTTAAATTTATTGGCTGCAATGCTCACTCCCACAGAACTGCCGCAGACCAATATGCCCCTGTCACCCTCCTTATTTTGCAAAGCACGAGCTACATCTGCAGCGTGATCCGGATAATCGGAGGGCAAGCCGGTATAACTGCCCTTATCGATCACAATATATCCCTCTTTTTGCAGGATCTCGGCAATAATAGTTTTGTATTTAAACCCTGCGTGGTCCGATCCGATAATTACTTTCATGATTTACTTATTAGAATCCAGTTCTTCCATTGTAAAGGTCTTTTGCCTGCCTTTATATTTATTGCGTATACTTAGAATGTCTTTCTTATCAACTTTGGCAGCATCATTCTGCCAGGACTGCCTGATGAAGCTGAGCAGCTGCGCAACGTCTTCGTCGCTCAGCTCGTCGTTGTGCCCAATGCCCGGCATATCACCCGCTACCTCAGGTGCCTCATACACATGACCGTTTACATTTATAGGTCCGGTCAGGCCAAAAAGCACAATAGAGATCAGTTTGTTCTTATCACCATTTACCCATTGCGACTTGTTTAAAGGCGGCGCCAGCGAAGGCGTTCCGTTGCCATCAGCACCATGGCAAGTCTGGCAGGTCGACCTGAATATAGCCGAACCCTTAGGGAACTGGCTGGCCAGCAGTTCCGGATTGCGGTTCTTCTGTGTGTTCTTATATGCAGTGATGACCTTCTGAAGCTGTTTATTGATCCTTAAACCAGAATCGGGAACTATAGCCGCAAGAGATTTTTTAAAAGCCTCTTCCCGATACGCCAGGTTACTGATCACCGCATCAGCAACATAAGCATTGTCCGGATATTTTTTAGCCAGATCAACCAGGAATCCATTTGCAGCTTTTTCGTTAAAAGGTTTCAGGTCGGCAGCCAGAAATCCGATATAAGGAGCAGCAAGTTCATCATTATTGTCCAGCAGTTGCTGCAGTGCAGTAACATACAACGGTGCAGATGAAAGACTGATGACCGATGGGATGACCGTCAATGCCTGCATACGAACCGGCCACTCCTGGCTTTTCAGCAAGGCGAGTACCTCATTGGTTTCTAATGCATGCAGCCCCTCCAAAGTCCAAAGGGCATGAATGACCTGCAATGGCTTACCGGTTTGTTTGATCACTTCTTTCAACAATGGAATGGCCGCTTTATTTTTACCATCGATCAGTGTCTGCTGTGCCTCATCCCGCAAATAACCATTGGGACTGCCCAGCATGGCTACCAATTGCCCTGGATCGTCAGGAATGGACACCATAGAAGCTTTTTTGCCTTTAGGTACAATTTTATAGATTCTTCCACAATTTAATGGCAAAGTCAGATTCCGCATCTTGATCTGGTTGGCCAGGTATGGCGTCACATACGTCTTATGTTGGATGATCCCGCGGTACATATCCAATACGTACATAGCACCATCCGGTCCGTTGTACAAGCTTACCGGCCTGAAGCGCTCATCTGTACTTGCCAGAAACTCCCTGCCTTTATAGGCCTGCTCTCCCTTAGCAATATACCCGTTCTCTTTGATGATATTTCTTTTGATCAGATTGCCGGACGGCTCAGCCACAAAAGCATTAAAATCATAATCCTTGCCAAACAGTTCACCCCTATAGATCAGTGGTGAACAGGCAGCCGTAAAACTGGCAAGCCTCAGGCTGTCATCGAGCGTGCCCTTCATGTAGCCCCTGTTTACACCCGGATTTGGCCTGATGGGATAGGTACGGTTATTAGGCACCGTCCGTTCATAATAACCAGCCACACTGCGCTGGTTATTATTGGTAGCCCCAAAGCCCGGGCTAAAATAATCGCCCTGCACATTGGAGGAATTGTCATTGTAATACAGGCGGCCATAATTGTCCTGGCTCACACCCCACTGCCCTCTGAAATGTGTATCGTCAATCAGCCAGTTATCACCTTGTTTCCTATACCGCTTACTCGATTTGGCATTGTAGATCCAGTTGTCCAGGTCTCTTAACAAGCCATTCGGCTGATGCTCCACATTACCTTCCGTCGCATATTTAGGGTCTACCAGAGTCTTTTTAACCGGTTTATCATCCTTCAGGTCATAATACCAAAGATTGGGTGGTTCGGCTACCAATATCCCGCCCTCGATCAGACAGATCGATCTTGGCAATACCAGTGAATCAATAGCCACCTTGCGATCGTCAAACACCCCATCCTTATTTTTATCTTCCAGGATTACAATATTTCCGGTAGGCTTGTCCTCTCCCGTGCCTAAAGTATCAGGCATGTATCCATTCATTTCTACCACCCACATGCGGCCCTTTTTGTCAAAAGACATCGCGACCGGAGTAGTGACCAGCGGTTCAGAAGCGATCAGCTGTACTTCAAAACCGTCTTCGACCTGCATCTTGCTGATAGATTGATCTGCAGGAACGAGCGGGGAAGATGTAAGGTCGACCGGGCCCGGTTTAGATAAAGTACTGGAAGTAGTGGCAGCCTTTTTATAACTCTGGCATTGGTACAATGTAAATACGCCAAGTATCAGGGATGCATAAATGTAAGGTCTCATAGCGGGTTGCTGCAATATATATGGTTTCTTTTGTGTAAGGCAAATCTAAAAAGTTATCTTATAAAACAGCATGCTTTTTAATATCAGTATTGTTACTACAACCTTGTAGTTTAATAATTTACGTAAAAATCCCTGTAAAATTATAATATTTGTGCTTTTCTTTAGAACTTTTAGAACTGTTATGAAACAAATCCTGTTTACCCTGCTTTTGTCCGTATTCGCTACGCTAACTTATGCCCAGGGCCTTGAACCCGGAACTGAAATTCCAAACACCGTTTTCTACAAGACAGACGGCAAGGTGTTTTCAACAGAGCAGATTACAAAAGGAAAGAAATCATTACTGATGTTTTTTGATGCCACCTGCGAGCATTGCCAGCGTGTAGCAACCGTTCTGTCCAAAAGAACCAAAGAACTGGGCAACGTCAACATCTACCTGATCAGCCAGGATGAGAAAGTCTCCATAGACTATTACATCAGCAATTTTGCCAAACCATTAGTGGCACTGAAAAATGTAACAGTATTGAGAGATAAAGACCGCATGTTTATACCTCTTTTTCATCCTAAAGAATACCCCTCATTGTATTTATTTTCCACTAACCGCAAGCTGATCTATTATACCAGCAAAGAAAAGGAAGTGCCGAAGATGTTTCCTTTGTTAAAGTAATGTTTAATCGTTTCGTTTACTATTCCAGTAAAGCAAAAACACACCACAATACCGGTGCCTGACCATGCATGTCACCCGTGATCCGCTTCCTGTCCAGGTAATACTGCCTGCTGTTTTCCTTGTTCGTTCCCTGGCAAACCTCTCTGACATCCCCGTTGGGCTCAATATATTTCGTCAGGGCAATCCATCCCTTTCTGGCCACAGCACCATATTCCTTTTCCTCCAGCCAGCCATTTTTCACACCCTTAATCATCGCAAAAGTAAACATTCCCGTTCCCGAGCTCTCCGGCCATGACCCCGTGTCATCGATCAATTGCAGCCACATCCCATCCTTATTCTGATATTTTTTGAGCGAAGCCATCATCGTCTGATAAGCTTTCAATATCCTTGGCCGGTCCTTATTGTCCTTCGGCAATGAACTTAGCAGCTCCGCCATACCCGCCGCCATCCAGCCATTGCCCCTGCCCCAGAAAAAAGGAACATCAGCGGCATGATAGAACAAACCATTGGGCCGTTGAATCGCATCAAGGTAAACCACCATTTCAGCAGCGGCACGGTCAATATATTTGCGGTCGCCGGTAGCCCTGTAAGCCTGGGCCTGGATATTGGTAATCATGTACATATCATCGATCCACATGCGGGTTTCCCAGCTCAAACCTTTATCCAGCAGTTCCTTGTGCTCAGGTTTCGCCTTTGCAGGCAATGTCCATTGCTGATCCGCAAACCACTTGCCCATGCCCAGATAAATATCATTCTTCTTCTGCATGTAAAGCTCCAGCGGCAAAGTCCCGAAGATATTGGGGTCTACATGGTCAGGTCGTGGCTGCAAAGCTTTTTTTTCGTATAATAAGGGCCTGAAACGATTGTCCAGCCCATCCCTTAGCACCGCATTTTTTGTCACCGCCGCATATTTCAA
>NZ_DATHGC010000131.1:0-8963 GCF_035317785.1 Pedobacter sp.
TGTGCCTCACGTTAGTGAAAGCTGGATTGCTGCAGCGTTTAAGCCTGAAGCGGCAAGGTCTGAGCAGGATATTGAAGTGCTGAAAATAAGTGATGCTTATATCTCTGAACTGAGGGAAGCTGATGTGATTGTGATCGGTGCGCCTATGTATAACTGGTCTGTTCCGAGCGCGCTTAAAGCTTATATCGATCAGGTACTCAGGGTGAATAAAACTTTTGAGATCAACCGGGCCAATGTGCGGCATCCGTATGTTGGCATGCTGAAAAATAAGACATTGTTTCTGTTGCTTTCCAGGGGCGATGAGGGTTATGAGAAGGGGGAATATAACGAGCATATGGACTTCCAGACCAATTATTTGAAGACTGTCTTTGGGGTGATGGGCATCAGCAATGTTCATGTGGTTGCCATTAACGGCAGGTCGTCTGATTTTGCAGAAGCAGCACACCAAAATTTAAGGGCGCTGATTGAGCAGGAACTGGTTTTAACGAAGACATACAGATGAAGAACCATATACTCAAAGGAAGCATTTTGGTCGGGCTGGGAGCCTCGAGTTACGGAATGCTGGCGACATTTGTAAAAATGGCCTATAATGAGGGGTTCAGTACTGCGGAGGTTACACTTTCGCAGTTCAGTCTTGGATTTGCGGGGCTTTTTATGTTGACCTTGTTCCGTAAACGGGAGGCGGGGCTAGTGCAGGTTTCGGTGCCGGAAATGAAGACATCGGGCGTTAAAAGTATATTTAAGCTCATCCTTGCAGGGACTTCCCTGGGGCTGACCAGCATCTTCTATTACATCTCGGTCCAGTACATCCCGGTCAGTGTGGCAATTGTGTTGTTAATGCAAACAGTGTGGATGGGTGTCGTTCTGGAAATGATCCTGCATAAAAAGGCACCCGGATGGCGCAAGATTGCTGCTGTTGTTGTGATCCTGGCCGGCACAGTTCTGGCTACAAATCTGCTCGAACAATCTGTGCGTATCAATTGGGGGGGATTTGGCTGGGGCCTCATGGCTGCGCTTTGCTATACAGCAACGATGTACACCTCGAATAACCCGGAACTTCATTTACCGCCGCTGAAGCGAAGCCTGTACCTGATCCTGGGCGGGTGGATTGTTATTGCGGTGATTTATCATTCTGCCCTGAACCGGGAGTTTTCTTATGGCATATTTACGAGCTGGAGCCTGCTCCTTTCTTTATTTGGAACGGTCCTCCCCCCTTTGCTGTTTACCCGGGGGATGCCGCTTACAGGTATGGGGCTGGGTGCCATCATTGCTTCAGTAGAAATTCCTGTTGCGATTTTGACGGCAAATGTTCTGTTAAAGGAACCTGTGAGTTTACCGCAGTGGCTGGGGGTTGTGCTGATTCTGTTTGCTGTGGTACTGATGAACATAAAAAAGCCCTCAAAAAATTGAGGGCTTTTTTATTGCTGTTTATTTTGATCTGATTAAGAAGCGGGTATCAAATTGGTCGTGATGCCAATTCTGTTCCAGATATTAATGGTGATTATCGATAAGATCACTTGTGCCAGGTAGGTTTCATCCAGCAATTCGGCGGCCGCCTCATAGGTTTCATCTTTCACATGGTTGCTGATTAAAGTAACTTCCTCGGTCAGTGCCAGTATTGCACGTTCTTCTTCTGTAAAAAACGGTGTGTCGCGCCAGGCATTGAGGGCATAGATACGCTGTTCTGTCTCTCCTGCTTTACGGGCATCTTTGGTATGCATATCAATACAAAAAGCACATCCGTTGATTTGCGATGCCCGGATTTTGATCAGGTCTTTGTGTGTTCTTGTGAGTGGTGTGCTTTCTATGAATTTTTCCATTCCCAGAACGGCTCTGTATCCTGCTGGTTCTAACTGGTCAATTTTAATTCGTGTTTTCATGTCTTAATAATTTATTTATAGTACAAATTTAAGCCAATGAAACGGGTGCGAATTATACCAGTTACCAAATAAGGGCTGGCCCAGCCGATTTACAGAAAATCCAAAATGTCGATTTTCTGCAATATCTATTTTTATAATTTTTGTAGGTTTGCCGAATCTATTTATCAAAAACATATGAAAAAACAATTTTTTAAAGCCTTGCTATTGGGCTTTTTAGTCACGGCATTTTTTGCTTGCAAAAAGGAAGATCTAAGTCCGAAGAGAATCTCAGGCGTGTATAACATCTATGAGCTTGAGAACCAGAAAACAGGTGAAGCGGAGCAATTGCCAAATGATGCCGGCCAATCTGCTAAGATCAATGTTGCGCTTTCTGAGGAGCAAAATAGTGCAGAGCTGAAGTTCTATCTTACCGAAAACGGTAAAGAAACATTGGTGACCACGGCTAATTATTCGGTTTCGAAGGATGCGGATGGCGACTATTCGTTAGTGGATCCTGACAATAAATTAATGGCCTTTTTTATTGAGGATGAGGCTGATTTTTATTTTGTGCCGGGGTATAGAATGGGTGGAAAAAAATAAAGCCTCACTTTTTCTTTATAGGACTCCCCTATTGGCAGGTATTCTTTGTTGATGACAATCCTGCCGCGTTCTACAAAATCAATATGGCTGGTATTGATGATGTAAGACTTATGGATCCTCAAAAACAGCTGCGGTGGAAGGATTAATTCGATGTGCTTCATACGTTCCAGTGAAAGTATTTTACCTGCTGGAACATGAAAACTGATATAATCTCCCAGACCTTCAATGTAAAAGATCGAAGAAAATAACACCTTCTGCAGCCGGTGTTCTACTTTAACAAAAATATGATCCGGTTCCGGAGCTTCTAAAGCTTTAGTGCTTATTCTTTCCTTTGCTTTATTAACTGCAACCAGGAATCGTTCAAAGGTGATGGGCTTCAGTAAATAATCAATTGCATCGTATTCAAAACCGCTTAAAGCATATTCCGGATAGGCTGTTGTGAGAATTACTTTTGTCTGTGTTCGACGAATAATGTTCATCACCTCGATACCCGTAAGGTCCGGCATTTGAATATCCAGGAAGATCAGGTCAACGTTACCCTGATGAATGAGGTTGATGGCTGCTGTCGGGTCAGTGGTATTTAATACCAGTTCCAGTCCATTTGTACGGATTACATAATCTGCCAGCAGCTTGACTGCATGAATCTCATCATCGAGGACTATACAGCGCAGGATGTTACCACTCTTCATTGTTCAGGTCTAGTTTAACTGTAAATTGATCTTCATTATCTCTGACATCTAATTCATACCGCCCTTTAAAAAGCAGTTCAAGTCTCTTCCTTACATTTTCTATTCCGATACCTCCGGTAAAATCCTTGTGTTTATTTGCTTTGGTATTGACACATGAAAATATCAGCTCAGTGCCCGTCATATTGATGTCTATCCATAGCCATTCTTTACTTTCCGAGACATCACCATGTTTAAAAGCATTTTCCACAAAGGGAATCAGCAATAAGGGGGGTACTTTCATTTCCTTTACATTACCAGTCACCTTCATTTTAACGGCGACAGGGTTTTCAAAACGTAATTGTTGAAGGGAAATGTATTTTTCAATGTAACTGATCTCCTGCTCCAGTTCTATTTTTTCGCTGTTGTCGTAGAGCATATACCTCAGTAATTCTGAAAGTCCGGAGATGGCCGGTAAGGCCTGCTCGGATTTATGATATACCAGGGAATAAATTGTATTGAGGTTGTTGAATAGGAAATGCGGGTTAACCTGTGAGCGAAGGAATGAAAGCTCTGATGACCGGTTCTGCAGTTCTAGTTCTTTTTGTTCCAGCTCCTTCTGCCGGGTATACCTGATGAAATAGAATACCATTGCAAAAATGGTGTTCAGAATATAGATGAGCACGTTATTTCTGAAAAAGAGGTTTAGCCTTACGGGATCCCGTGATAACGCTACGGTTGCTGCGTAGCTGGTTAAAAAACAACTGATAAAAGCAATACTTATAATAAGACCTACATGAAGTGACAGGCGTTTAAATTTCCTGTTGGGGTAATATTTATTCATCATGGCGTAGATTGCCAATACATAAAGGAAGGAGGTGCTGAGACCTGTTGACATGCTTAGGACCTGCACTGCTAAGCTGCGTTCATCTACCAGCGTCCATTTTCCGCGAAGTAAGCCCGGCAAGTGCCCGCTCAGGTGAACGAGAATGTAAAAAACAATAAAAGTACCCAGCAGAAGCCAGAGGTTTTTCTTCATACTCAAAATTACATTATTTAACGGACGGCCATATGCCTGTTTTTCCCTGTTTGTCGAGGACATTCCCGTGTTCAACGATTAGGCTCTTTGCCGGACGTCCCTAAAGGTAATTTCGACAGCAGATAACCAGAACTAGTTGCTATGAAAAAATACTTTTTGATGATGATGTGTACCCTATGCTTTACTGTAAATGCACAGGACAAGAAACAGTCGACCGACACATTAAAGAAAGACTCGGTAACGGACGAGAAACTACTGAAGGAGGTGAACATCAATACCAGAAAAAAAATGATTGAACGGAAGATAGACCGTACCATAGTAAATGTTTCGGCTTTTGTTACTGCGGCCGGTACTGATGCCATGGATTTGCTGGGCCGCTTGCCGGGCCTGAGGGTAACTGACGACGGGAACATCAACCTGATGGGTAAGGGTGCTACAATATACGTGGATGGTAAGCCTACTTATCTGTCAGGGACTGACCTTGCGGCCTATCTCAGGTCGCTGCCCACTGATCTGCTGGACAAAATTGAGTTGATGCCAAATCCGCCGGCGAAATATGATGTTGCAGGGAGTGGCGGGGTGATCAACATCATCACCAAAAAGAATAAACAGCCTGGCTACAATGCTGCAATTTCGGCGAATGCAGGTATGGGAGTATATCGCAAGGCCAATGGTTCTTTGAACATGAGCTACCGGGTGGGTAAGCTGAACCTGTTTGCCAATGCTGGTGCGGGCAGTCCTAAAGACTTCGAAAATGCCTCGGCCATCAGGCGGTTTTTGAATGCTGACGGTTCGGCTGCTGCGATACTGGATCAGGAGAGCGAAATTTCTTATACCCGCAATACCGGAAATGTGAAGCTGGGTGCGGATTACTACGTCAATAAAAAAACCACTGTTGGTTTGATATGGAATGCCAACCGCAATTCGGTGCGTGAAAGGGGTGACAATCGTAACCTGATGCGCAATAGTGCGTACCAGCTGGATTCTGTCATTTTCTCTGCGAACGACGCGAACAATAAGTTCAGGAATAATCTGTTCAACTTCAATGTAGTGCATTTGCTGGACGCTATGGGCACAGAACTGAGTATGGACCTGGATTATGGCAAGTACCATACGCAGATCGACCAAGTCTTTGGCAACCGTACGTATTCAGCGCAGGATGTGCTGTTGAACAGGGCAAGGATTAGAGGGGCGCTTCCAAGGGAAATCAACATCTATTCAGCTAAAGCAGATTTTTCCCTGCCTTTTAAAAATGGGATAAAACTGAATACCGGCCTGAAGCTGAGCAGGGTAAGTACAGACAACAGGGCTGATTATTTTACAGGCGAGGAGGTTTCTGAACTTCCTGACGATAACCGCAGCAACAGTTTTTTGTACAAGGAGACGATTGCGGCTGCTTACCTGGAGGGCTATAGGGAGTTTGGAAAATTTGGCATGAAGGCTGGGCTACGGGCTGAACAGACCCATTCTGATGGGCATCAGCTCGGCAACGCACTCGCAACTGATTCTTCGTTCAGCAAGATTTATCTGAATGTCTTTCCCACTTTATTTGTTTCTTTCAAACCGGATTCGACCAACAGGAACCAGTTTTTCTTTAGCTATGGCAGGCGCATAGGGAGGCCTGGTTATGACAAATTGAACCCTTTTCTGGCCCTGGTGCAGCGATACAACCAGATCGCCGGCAATCCGTTCCTGAGCCCTGATTTTACGAATACTTTTGAGTTTACGCATGTGTTTAAGGAGCAGTTGAATACCATTCTTTATTATTCTGATCTGTCCAATATCAGCAGCCAGGTGATCAGGCCGGTGGGCGATGTCTATGTGACGCGCCCTGAAAACACCGGCAGTCTTCAAATCGCCGGTACAATGGTCACCTACAACAGGAATGTGTTCAAATGGTGGAACGCGGACTTCTCTGTAAATACGGAACGGATACATATGGATGTGCTGCTGGGCGGGAAGCGTGTGGATACTGTTTATTTTGCACACTCATTCAACTGGTTCAACCGCTTTACATTGAGCAAAAGCTGTACGGCAGAACTGGTGATGAACTGGGGTGGCAGGTCGTTTTCCGGACAAAACACCACCAGGGGTATCGCTGCATTGCGTGCGGGGATCAAACAGCAGCTATTCAAAGGCAACGCTTCGCTCGGTTTGAGCGGCAGCGACTTGTTTTATTCGGTGCGGACACAGGGTAATATTTTGAATGTAGCAGGGTCGGATGCCAGCTACCGTAACCGAAGAGACAGCAGAACGGTGATGCTTTCCTTTAGTTACAAGATCAGCCGGAACGCGAAAGACAATAAGCGGCTAAGGGACCGGAACGGCGCAAGAGATGAGCAAAACAGGGTAAGTTTCTAATTCAATTTGAAATTAAGACGGATGCCGGACGTAATTTTTAGAGCCTTTACTCCATTGCCGTTGGCAAATATTTCTAATATATTATTCTTGATTGGGAATTGGTAACCCACTCCATAACACTGATATAAACCCGGGTTATCTTCCCATCCAGTCTCCCGTTCGTCGGCATATTGCAACTTTTTTCTTTCTGTTCCATAACCTAAGTCAGCACTTAAATAAAATCGCCGGAGATAAAATTTACCTCCGGCACTTATACTATGGTTGGCGACATTCAGCAGGTTTACTGCCCAATTGTTTGCAAAAACTGCTTGACCATTGTCGTTGGTACCGTGATTATAATTGACATTGACAGTCAATCCCCACTGTTGGGTTAACCGATATTCGTAACCCGCTCCAATACCCAATAATGTCTTTTCCTGTTCAATATCATAGCTTACCTGAGGTCCAAAATTCAGATAGTGGTTTTTAACCATGTTTGGACTTTGGGCATGGCTCCTGGTCATGAACAGGCCTAATGCGAATACTACAATCAGATTTTTTATTTTCATGAGCGTAAATTATAATTTGTCTTAAGATACAAATTCTATCTATTAAATCAAGCGGCGGTTAGATGATTTTACCTGATTCCTTTTTGTTTCATAAAATCGATCTCTTCTTTAAGGATGTGGTCGTCATCTATTGCAGGGGCTGCTTTCAAATCTGCGAGATGCAACTCGTCCATAATGTCGACAAAGTTCTTATAATTTGCTCCGCTGGTCGGTTTGATGATGATAAATTGCAGTTTATTCACCGAGCCCACTCAGGCTCGCTTTGACCATCTCTCTGTTCTGCCTGGAGATGGGTACTTTCTGCAGGTTCTCGAGCAATAGTGTGCCTCCGTCTTCTTTCAGATAGCTTTTGACATAGTGCGGATTGACCAGGTGAGATTGGTGTGTACGGATAAAATCGTGAGGTTTGAGCAGGTCTGCAAAGTCTTTCAGTGTTTTACAGACCAGTACCTGTTCCTGGTTTTGCAGGTAAAAGGTGGTATAGTTATTTGCGGCTTCACAGCGGATCACATCGGTGATCTTTACATACATGGTTTCCTTAAGGGTGGGCAGGGCAATTTTAGGACTCCCCTTCTGCCCTGCTTTCAGATAATCCAGCAAGTTGTCGATGTTCCTGCTTTGCTTGCTGAGCTTGATCCTTTGTTTCGCCTTTTCAATAGCCAGCTTGAATTCTTCAATATTGATGGGTTTGAGCAGGTAATCCAACGCTGAAAACTTGATGGCTTGTATGCCGTATTTGTCGTATGCGGTAATGAAGATCACTTCGAATTTAACTTCAGGCAGACTGGAAAGTAAATCAAAGCCGGATTTCTCCGGCATTTGAATGTCTAAAAAAACCAGGTCAGGATCGTGTTGCTGAATTAGTTTCTTACCCTCTTCGGCATTGTCTGCAGTACCTGCTATAAAGACATCGGCACTGTGCTTGTCAATGATGAGCTGCAGGTTTTCTATGTTATTGGGCTCGTCGTCAATGATTAAGGCTTTGATCTTCATGATATCCAGTTTGATAAGCGTATGGTCACCAATGTGCCGGTATGGGCCGGGCTGATGTGTAAAGATAGCTGTTGGTCTTTGTACAATTGATTTAGTAGTGTGATCCTTTCTTCACTTAGTTTTAAGCCATAGCCGGTCGTGTCTTCTTTTTTATTAAATCCCTTGCCGTTATCCTCAATGCTCAATACCAGATCCTTTTGCTCTGTCACCATTTTTATCGAAAGCCTACCTGCTTCTTTCAAGCCTGATATACCATGCTTAACCGCATTTTCTGCAAAGGGCTGCAGAAGCATTGTGGGGATTTCGATATTGGCCTGGTTGAGGCTTTCATCGACCAGGATGTCATATTTAAAATTGAACCTGAGCTGTTCCATTTGCAGGTAGTCGTTGAGAAGTTTGACTTCTTCGTCCAGGCTGATCAGGTCTTCATTGTTGCTGTCGAGTACCTGACGGGTTAAACCGGCAAATTTGGAGAGGTAAAAATTGGCGTCTTCGATGTTGTTTTTGTTGATCAGGTTTTGGATGGAACTGAGTGCATTGAACATGAAATGCGGATTGAGCTGACTGCGTATGGATTTGAGTTTCAGGCCGGCCAGTTGTTTTTCCTGCGCCGCAGTTTTCAGTTTGAGCTTATTGCGTCTGTAATAGACAAAAAACAGCAAAGCAACACCCGAGAGTGCTGCTGTAATATATGGGAGCGCTTGTTTAAGGGATACTTTCTTTTCTCCTGTGGGAGGTGGCGGTGGCTTTACTTCAAATGGTATATAAAGTGCCTGGGTCTTATCGTATTGTCCGGAAATGGCTTCGGTCCGGACAACTTTAAAACGGTATTTACCGGGTTGCCGCAGCCACTCGTGATCGGCAGGATAATAATCGTCCTGAAGGTAGTACTTCAGCA
>NZ_DATHGC010000132.1:0-31478 GCF_035317785.1 Pedobacter sp.
CAATTCCTCAATCTTTTTATATAAATCGTCTCCCCTCAAAGCACCTTCAAAGAATTGACTTGCAGTCGAACTTACAATATCACTACTAATAATTTCTCCTCGTTGATTTATCAATATGAAAGCAGGAATTCCTTTTATACTGAATATATTAGAGCCAGCTCTGTCTATATTATCAATTCCATGAATCCAAGGAGAGTTGTCTTCCGCTAAAGCTTTGCGCCAATCACCTTCCTTTTTATCAGTTGAAATCCCAATAATATTGAAACCCTTTGAATGAAACGCATCATATGTCTTTTTCATGTTTGGAATTTCCGCTCTACAGGGTGCACACCAAGAAGCCCAGAAATCAATTAAGGTATACCTTGCCTTAGATGCGACATCAAGAATGGAAATTTTCTCTCCAAGAGGGCTGGTGACATAGAATTCAGGAATTATACGACCCTTTTTAACCAGTTCTTTCTTCTTCTCCCAAGTCAACTCTTTCACTAGCTCTTGTCCAAAATAGCTAGCTTTAGCTCTTGGAGTCAACTTTTCATAGAGTTGTTTCATCTTAAGATATCCAAAATCTGAGGACATAGTAATTATTACTCGTGCTATATACAACGAATTAAGATGAGATTCAATGTATTTAGTAACTATGCTATCTTTTATCCTTTCAGGAGGTGTTATGGATTTATTAATTTGACTTGTACTGTCTGAGTAACTCTTTCGACTATCCATTATATCATTGTTAAGCTTTTCGATCATATTTCTCGTTTCTAAATACTCATCATTGGCTTCAGAACCGCTTACTCTTAAATTTGGCCAGATAGTCATGGAACTTGTAATTAGCACCTTGCCATTAACTAGTACAAATGCTGAACTCGGTTTTCTACTAAGAATATCCGGTAGCTTAATTGCATAACATTGTGCCTGATGTGCGACAGAACCTTTAAATGTAAATTTTCCATCCTTTACCTCACATTTATCAACAGTATCAACTTTCGATTTGCCCGGTTCAAAATGAACGAGGTATATTATGGATTTATTAGGTAGCCCCTCCAGATTTCCTATAATATTAAATCCTAGTTCCTTATTTTTTATCTGTAACTTTTGTGCAATTGCTGTTGATATGGATAGTATACTAATGGTTAGACAAACTATTGTCTTCGATGAATTAATTTTCATTTTCTAACTAATTATTTAAATGTTTCTTTACTACTTGTTCTAACATTCCCTTATTAAATAGTGGACCGTTATACTCACATAACAGTCCTTTTTGATCAACTAGAACTAGCTGTGGAACGTAACTGAATCCGTATCTATTCCAAATCTGCTTTGCTAAACTATTATCAGCCATATGGCCCGAGCGCTCGCTCTTTCCTCCAATAAGCAATAATGGCCAAGATGCACCAATTCTATTATGTATAGCGATAACTCTATCTCGATCTATTTCAGGGTTTACACATATGGAAATTACCTCAAACCCCTTCGATTGGTACTTTTCAAATACTGATTTGACCTCAGGCATTTTAGCGATGCATGAAGTACAGCTAGTAGCCCAAAAATCTAAAAGAATTAATTTACCTCGCATCTTTTTTAAGTCGACACTGTCGCCATTTACTGCATTAAACTGAAAGTCAAACGGTTCACGTTGTAAAGTAAGTAAAGAGAGTTTCGTATTTCCGTAACTAATTAAATTTGGGAATTTTGACCTTGCGAAAGCTTTCGCAAGTAATTGTAAATCAACATAATTTAATCCAAAATCTGAGGAATAAAGGAAGAATGCATTTGCTGCATCTGTAATGGGATCATTTATGATATTTCCATTTTCATCTTTAACTTGACCTGATATTTGAGAATATAATTTATAATAATCATCAGCAAAATCTAAGACCATTTTGGTCCATTTTATTAGGTCGAAATTGTTTTGCTCCCTAAAAGCATGACATGCCTGTCTGTAAACTATCATTGGATCTGCAGCACATTCAATTCTTAAAAGATTAATTTTATCATATTTATCAACTTCCTTTGAACCTAAAAATTCAGCACGAAATAATTGATATTGCTGTTTCCATTTTTGTTTTGCAGGAATATCTAATGGAAAAATATAATCCCCGCTGCATTTCTCAGGAGAAACTGCATCCATATTTTTGAAATATATTAGATGCTGTTTAATTGTTTCCATAAGCCATTCGAAACGCCTTTTATCATTAGGAAATTTCGCCCAAAAGTCTATCCCCCAGATTCTATATTTATGATAAAATTGTTGTTTGAGTCTATAATTGAATAGACCAATTCCCATGTTAAGTTTTTCTACCTCTAGACTATTGGGCGCATCTTTTGCTGAGGACAGCCATTTCTTCGATTCGGAATGGCTAAATTGAGGTCTCCGACTCCAGTAAACATTTGCCTCAATTTCCAACCCAACTTTTTTATTATCAGCTTGTCCAGCTACTTTGCCAATGTTGATCAAAATCAGCACCCCAAGCATACAGATTAATTTAACAATATTTATCTTCATGTTTTGTTTCTCTTAATTCACCAGCCTATATTCTGTTTCATCCCGCTTAATTGTATCACATCATCTGGAATCGGGAATGTGTATTTGTAACTTCCTGGTTCTAGCACATAAGTTTTACCATTAATTATTCGAGTAATAGTCTCTTTAAATCGATTATCGCCATTTAATCTTCTTAGGTCAGTCCACCTTTGTCCTCTAATAATGAGTTCCTTTTTGCGCTCCTTTAATATTATCCTTAATGCATCTTCCGAATCAGTAGCAACTTGATCAACATAAGTAGTTATTCCATTTACCTTTTTCCATCGTGTTTTCAATAGACCATTTAAATCCTGCACGGCTTCAACTACTTTCCCATTACGAGCAAAACATTCAGCTCTAATTAAAAGTAATTCGTTCGTAGATATTCCTGAAAATTGCAATATTGAACCCGTGTAATTTCCTTTAAAAGTTATATTTCCAGTCGTATTATTTTTAATAAAGAATATATTAAGTCTTAAATCATTATTATCATATAATGCATATAGCATTGGATCAATTAACAGCGATGCCCGACTGGTCAGTCCACTATAATTTGCCATACTTTCATGAAATATAACCTCTGGATTAAAAATCTCAAATGGGTTGGAACTTGTAGTTGACCTTGTATTAAAATCGATCAAAGTATTGTATAATTTCAAACAGGAATCGGCATATAGACCAGCACGTTTATAATCTTGCATGCTTAAATACGTCCTTGCTAACAATGCAAATGCTGCCGGTTTGGATGCACGTGTTTTATACAATGACGTAACTGGTAAAAGCGCTGCTGCGAGAGTTAAATCACTTATAATTTGATCATAAGTTTGCCTCAATGTTGATCGTGTAGAAGGGATATTAATATCTGATTCTAATCTAAGCGGAATTCCTAAGCTTGAATTTGCTGTTGTCTCCAAATATGGCGGAGCCCAAACTTGCGAAAGTTCATAAAAACATCTTCCTCGGTGAAAAAGTGCTTGTCCTTTAACATTATTATACTCTGCCCCGTCCTTTTGAAGTTTAATTAAACCGCCTAATATAAGGTTGGAATTGTAAATTACCTTGTAGGCCCCAAACCCGTTCCCATTGTCGCTAAGCCAATCACTAACTGATATATATGGAACATCATGGCTCCAGGTGTAAGCATTTTTTTCAATGCTACCTCGTCTTTGAAAGACTGCATCGGTCATAAAATGACCATCAGATGCAATTTCTCCTAGAGCTACTCCTTGGGAGTTAAACAAATCATTGTCAAGCAATGCCTGAAAATCCTTTAAGCTCGAGGGAACAACCAATAGAGAATCGCTTTTCACATCAAACCATTCTTTCTTACAGCCTGTAAAAAAGAAGCTTAAAATCAAAGCGAAAATAAATCTATATGATAGAATCTTTTTCATAATTATAATATTTATTAAATGGATTATAAGCTAACAGTCATTCCTATTGAAAAATTTCTAGGGTTTGGAATACTCGAAAACCCCGCATAATCAGGATCAATATTAAAATCATTCGCTTTCCAAATTAACCCCAGGTTATCTGTGTAGACATAGATGCTCATGCTTTGAAAAGGCAACTTTCTAAAGGTATTTCTATTTAAAGTATAGCTTAGTCTAATATCTTTTAAACGTATATGATCTCCTTTTTCAACTAAGATATTTGAATTACTATACACATTCTCTGTAATGTCAAGGTTAGCCGGGATTGGTAAAGAGGGTACGTTTGTTTTCATCTCATCTCCTTTTTGCTGCCATCTTTTAGCATAGTCCGAATGACCACCCCAGCCATTAAAAATATTACCATAATTAACAGAACTTCTTCTAAAATAGTATCCTGCTTTAAAGGACATTAGAAACGATAGGGAGATGTTCCGCCAAGAAAATGAATTCATTAAGGATCCAAAATATTTCGGGTTCGCTTGTCCATTATATTCAATATCGGATTCTGTTGCTTTACTAAAATTAGAACTATTAGAAATTGTATCCGCTAAATATATTTTTATTGACCCATCTTCTGAATCCAATCCTGCAAAACGATAGCTCTGGATTTTATTGAGTGGTTTACCTACCACAATGCCATAACCAAAAAAATCTATTGATTTTTGCTCGTAACTTGTCACCTTATCCGTATTATAGTTAAGGAGTATATTCGTATTCCATTTGAAAGTTCTATTAATGACAGTGGCGCTAAAACTTAGATCGATACCTCTTGTTAAAATACTTGCCCTATTTCCAATAAACGTAGAAAATCCTGAAGTCGGATCGTTGATAACTGGACCAATCAAGTCTAATCCATTTTTTTTATAATACTCAATACTTCCATAAATAGTTCTGTTTTTTGTGCCAAATTCTATACCTAAATTTATATTCTTCACTTTTTCCCATCTAAGTTGAGGATTATCTGGCACCGTAATCACTGCAGTTATTATCGATGAACTGGCATTATTTCCTTGACCAAAACTTGCTATAGCGTATGCCGATCCAGGATTTGTATTTCCATTATAACCATATGTAGCTCTAAATTTGAGATATGGTAAAGCCTCCTTAAAAGGATAAAAATCTTCTCTTGACACATCCCAAGCAATACCCGTTGACCATAATGGTATGCGATTTTGATTACCCTTAGCTCCAAAAAAATTACTTTGGTCCCTGCGCCCGCTTAGACTAAGTATGTATTTATCATTGTATGTATACGAACCATTGGCAAAATAACTGGCATAACGGTTAATAGTATTTCGAATATATACTCCATTCGCAATTCTCCCCGATCCTCCAAATCGAATAGGATATGAATTTACCGCATCAATTGGTGTAATACTGTTAATACTTCTATCAACGCCGTAATAAGTATTTGCAACGGTTTCTAAAGAATTATCTCTGCTTTCTAGTCCGACTATTGCTGCTAAATTATGCCTACCCCACCCCCTATTAAAATTCACTTGACTTCGAAAATTCCAGGAAACTAGTTCACTATTACCCGTTGATAGCTTATCGCCTAAAGGCACTGGGTAAATGAGTGCCTTTGTAACAGGATCAATAGACAAAAAACTGTTTATCTCCCTTCTTAAGTCATACGAATTTAAATTTTGATATGTTTTGGTGTTTCCTAATACTCTTTGCTGCTGGTAATTCAAATTGATCTCTAAACCGGTTAGTATTGTGTATTTTAATCCAGCATTAATACGAAAATCATATCCTGTTGATGTATTATCATTATTATTTAATTCATCTAAAGGCCGATAATGTTCATCGAGTAATGCAGGGAACTTAGCTGTGTCTATATAGGCTGTTCGGATGTCTCTTGGAATAGCTAGTGAATTTCCTTGTTCATTTGCAAACATTGTATAGGGTGAAACCTTACTGCTTCCTATTGGCAAAAATGATCGGAAATAAAGTCCGTTATTTTCTGCTTTAGTTTGGGCATATGCAATTTCTCCAGAAAGTTCAAGGTTTTTAATAGGTTTATAAGTATTGGTGAATTTTATAGTTAAGAGATTGCTTTTATTGCCAACTTCAATTCCTTTAGTATTGTTATAGCCTACCGATCCAAAAAAATTATAAGCGCTGCCCCCTCCGGAGACACTCAGCGAATTACTCTGTTGAATACTATTTTGTAATAAATACTTCTCAATATCATCTCTAACATCATGATTTGCATATTTGGTTATCTGTAAATCGGCTTCTTCCTTAGAAATCGCACCTCTCCTAACTGCAAGTAAAAGTTCAATTACACTTGGTAAAACAGGAAAACTCATAAAAGCAGGATAGTCGTCATCGAATGTATTATAAATACCCTTCTCGAATTCGGCTTTTTCAAAGTCAATCATATCTTTTGATGAGATCGTTGGTACATATTTCAAATCAGGCTTAGATCCAATTGTTAGATTGGAGGTAACTGATAGGTTCAATCGCTTATTGTAATCCCCTCTTTTCGTTGTTATTACAATTACACCATTTCCAGCACGGACTCCCCAAATACTTGCGGCGGCTGCATCCTTAAGTACAGTAACAGATTCAATATCGTTTGGATTTAGGTTATTTAAGTCACCCTCATAAGGAAAATTATCAACTACAATTAGTATTTCTTTGCTTGCGTTTATCGTGCTGATCCCTCGTATAGTTGTACCAGTAGTGTTTTTAGCCAATCCGCTTGTAATGTCATATATTCTATCAAGAACATTTGTACTTACCCTTCTATTAAACAACTCATTATCAATCTGCACAAAACTTCCAGTACTCCTTTCCTTATTCAACTCTTGATATCCAGTATTATAAACCACCTTCACCTCCTCCAACTCACCAGCCGCTACATTCAATTTAATCTCCAAAGGCATCACCGCATCCTTTAAAGAAATGTTCAAAGTTTTAAACCCTACATAACTCACCAGTAAAGTCGCATCCTCATCCACCCCTTTAATCTCAAACTCGCCTTTATCGTTTGTTTTATAAGCCAGAGCTTTCCCCTTCACCTGGATCGTAGCACCTACAAGCGGATTACCTGCCTCATCCAATACCCTACCACGAACGTCAATAGCAGCAAAACGAGAAAGGATATCATCAAGAAAGGAAGGCTCCTTAGGTTGAATAATCACCATTTTGTCTTCTACTTTAAAACTCATTGGCTGGTCTTTAAAACAGATTTCAAGCGCATCGTTTAGATCTGCATTGGTCACGTTCAGGCTCACTGGCTTTGCAGTATTCATTACCTTATCGCTATACACAAAGTCAAACCCTGTTTGTCTGCGTATTTCATCCAGCACGGTAGTAAGCCGTGCATTATTTTGTTTTAAAGTAACTTTCTGCGCATACCCCATTGCGCTTACTTGCATTATTGCTGTTGTTAGCAGTACTATGATTAGCCTCATCACCAACAAAATTTTCGCCATACCTCCTCGCGGCCGGAATAGGCTTTTTGTGTAAAAAAACATACTTTTACTTTGTTTAGGTTTTTACTCGTTGTCTTATCTCAATTTGTCAATAGGGTAAACCTGAACATATAGCCGGTAGTGTCGCAAGCATTATCGGCTTTGTTCTTTGTAAAGGATGATGGTTACGGAATGCTGTAAAGTTTTTTCATGTTCTTGTTTGGTTTGGTTAGTTGATAATATGTTAGTTCTTGAGTTGATTTCTAATTTGTCACATAGACCTTCCTGTCTTCTATTCTAAACTTCAGTGCCTGTGTGGCCTGCAGGGCCTTGATCACCTGCGATATATTCCGCTTCCTGGATACCTTACCACCAAAGGTCTGCTGCTGGTCCACGTCTTTATCATACACCACATCTACATCATACCACCTGCTCACCCTCCGCATGATCACCGCCAATGGTTCCTCCTTAAATACAAAGTCCCCATTCTTCCAGTCCAGTGCTTCAGACACATCCACATTCCTGACCTGCATTCCCCCATTTGGAGTTTGTATAGATTGCTGGTTGGGTTTCAGCACCTTAATTCTTCTGCCCACCGCCACATCAAATGCACTCACCCTCACCGACCCTTCTACCAGAGTAGTTGTGGTCAGCCGCTCGTCCTGGTATGCGCTAATGTTAAAATGGGTACCGAGTACTTCAACGGTCTGGCCTTTACTTTCTACAAGAAACGGTACCCTAAATAGCTTCGCTGGTTTCGAAGCCCGTCCGGGCATTGGTTCAGTGGAAAGCGGAACCACTACCTTAGATACTTCAAAATAGGCTTCACCGCTTAACAATATTTTGCGTTCTTCTCCAGGAAACCGAGAAGGGAAACTAATTTTTGAATCTGCGTTCAGCCACACCTTCGTCCCATCCGGCAAAGTAAACTGATAAGTCTGGCCTTTGGCAGTGCTGGCTGTCATCTGCATCACGTCTCCCGATTTTAATCGGGACTCATCATGCAGGGGAGATTGCTTCGTCGTTCCTTCTCGCAATGACGACGAAACGGCAGTTCCATCACTATACTTCAAGTCATCACCCCCAATCACCACCCCAGGCTTCGCATCACTCAATTGTATCACTTTACCATTGGCCAACGTAATCGTCGCTCCGTTCCTACCCGGCGCTATGTCATTCATACGCACCTGTTCGTCATTGCGAGGAGCTTTTCGCGACGAAGCAATCTCATTTGCATAGTATACCCACACGCCTAAAGTGATCGCTGCTACAGCAGCGGCGGCCACCGCAATCTTCGGCCATAACCTTACAGGTTTACGCTCCGTCAACCTACTTATTCTTGATTTCACATTCGCCAACGCAAGTTCTGTATTAACCTGCTGCATTTCATCCAAAGCAGCAGCCAAACTTTCATGCGCCACAATCCGGTTAAAAATAGCAGTATGTCTTTCATCTTCCTTAAGCCATGCATCAAGCTGATTCTGCTCACCAGCATCAAGCGCATCCGTAAGATGTTTGGCAATAAGCCTTCCTATTCCAAATGTACTTTCAATGCTTGTCATAACATTTTCTTAATCCTGATTTAATATAGAAACGGCACCGACAAGACAAATCTCTAAAGCAACCGAAAAAAAATTATTGATTGTCATCTTGCTGCTTATAGAGTTACCTCCCTCCTTTTCGGAACTCAACCAAAAAGCCAGACGGTGTCTGGCTTTTTACACCTTCATTTACTCCGCCAAATTCGGCTCAACGACAAAGTACCCACCAGTTTTTTTACTTCCATATCGTTCAATCAATTCCTTATCTATTAGTTGTTTTATTTGTTTTTCTACTGTTTTTAAAGGTCTATTTTCCAAAAAGTTAGGTAAATCTTTGGCTTGCATTCCTGGGTATCTAGCTATTATTTCTAACAATGATTTTAATCCCCCACTTAATCCCCCACTTAATCCCCTATCCGGTTGTGTGGTAACTATTTTCTGATCTCTATAACTCAGCTTATTCAAAAAGCCATTAGCTAATTCGCTCGTCATGCTCGCCGATCGTGCTGAATTCATTTCAGCATCCCGGCCTGTCCCAAAATAGTTAGTCTTCTTCTAAAGTTTCAAACAAATCTTTCCATGTAGGATTTACACTATTTATCAAGTTGATTTTCCATGAACGTCTCCAATTTTTAATCTGTTTTTCCTTAGGTATTGCTTAAAGAAATTGTAGACGCAGTGCGTCCACAATTTGTCTGTCAGGAAATGTTTCAGCAAGATAAGTGCATTTTCTCAGGGTGCTATCCCAAGAATTCCAAATAACTTATAGAGCTCAGCTTTACCCTGTTTAGGATTGTCAATATCAAAGTCTCCTCGCTTGGCGGCATTTGCAATACAAATTTTTAAATGCGGTTTCAACCTTTTGTATATATCAAGATCTGATTGAACGAAGTACTTTTCTGTTTTTTCATAATCCTTTAGAGGATCATACTTTTTAAGTTCCTTACCCGCGGAATCACATAACGGGAAATATGCACCTGTATCTTTCACATGCTGCAAAAACCAATATTCAAGACAAGGTGTATTAACAAGTACATGAACATTTTTGATTTTTTTAAGTTCAACAAGATATCCCCTTAATTCATTAAGGGCTCCTACAACCTGAATCACCACATCAAGATCTAGTACCCAAATCGAATAATCATAAATATCAGCATTTGATTTTACAACCTCGTATTGATCTTTAAGTGATTTCTTCTTTGGTAGCTCAGGCTGTATGCTAACACCAGGAATGGATTCATTTCTCCTTAACATCTGCAGGTACCACATTTCTGTTTCTCCGTCAACTACAATTGAAAAAGTCTTCCGACCAGTTCCTTTCCTGGAATTGCTACTTCTCGCCATCAGTAAAATCTAAATAATAATCCCCAAGCTCAGGAACTGCACCGAGCTTACCTGTTTTGTAAGCATTATATACCGAGGTAGTATCCCTAACTACAGTTGAATCAAAATCATTCAAGGAATAAAGGTCTGTGCTACCATCCTCCTTTTTCTCAGTAAACCAAATAACATCATCACGCAAAATGTCTCTGTCCAAAAATAACTCTCTATGATGAGTAGTTACGATAAGCTGCGACTGTTTTGCATTTACCAAAAACAACAATAAGAAATGTTTTACCAAATCAGGATGTAAAGAGGCCTCCATTTCATCTATAGATGTTATAATTGAAGCATTTATCAAAATATCGAGAAGACCGCTAAATTCGAAATACCGTTGTGTACCCTTCGATTCCTGACTCAAGGGAAGTCGATAACTTACTTCATTATCACCATTCATGACTAAATGCGACAAAAATATTTCTGTAGAAGCCTCATCCTTCAAGATATCCTCTGGAGCCTTATTTTCAGTATTTTCTAAAGGCAAAATTACTTCAACCTTTTTTAGATTATCACTGTTTTCAGCAAATACATGAGGTTTCGTTTCAACATAAATGTCATTAACTTTGAAGTTGGCTTTCTTTAATAACTGCACCATCCTCTCTTTTTTCAAATCCCCAATTTTCAAACTATTAGTCAGTGATCTTCTAATACTAGTTTCAGGCCTCATCAATGGAGCAAGCTTATTATAAAACCAGTCCGATACCTCCTTAAGCTGCATCGATTCTATGTTGGTTTTTAAAAAACCACCCAGCACGGTGTTATTCCAAAGGGTGTTTGCCTCCAATGCGGACTTATGAGCTTTGTTTATTTTTATTTTATTTCCAAACTCGATGTTTGTAATCTGTTTGTTTTCATCCGTGCTTCTTTGATAAACCAAAGATTTATTAGGAGAATAGAAATAAAGTTGCTCACTCGCTATTGATTCAATATTAAATTGTACAGCGTACAAGAATCTCTTACCACTTGCAACGAATGAAATTTCAAACTCCGAATTTTGGGTTGGAGTATTTTCATCAAACAAAAAAGGCTTAAAATCCAAAATATCTGTCTTCTTTTCAGCTGGTGCTACAATTAATTTACGCAGAAAAGATAGGGCCTCAAGAATAGTTGTTTTCCCCGAACCATTTGGCCCATAAATCAATCCTAGTTTGAGTAAACGCAGCCCGGGAATTGGTTCAATCACATAATAATCCTCAAGATCTTTGGAATTATCCGCTTCAAACGACAAAGTGATTTTATCTTTAACGCTTTTGAAATTCCGTACAGAAAAGCTAATAAGCATAACTTTTTACTTTAAAAATGTAAGTCAATTACAAATATAATCATAAAACTCCACAATTTAACAATTCCTATTTATCAAATTGTTCTTCTATGAATATCTCCATTGCTATCACCACAAAAACAAATTTTAGATGGCAACTCATCGCATTTCAAATATATCAGCCAAACCATCTTCACTTAGTTCCTCCCATAATAGGTCTCTAGCCCATTGTGCTTTATCAGCTTCTGCTTCATTTTGAGAATATTTAGCTAAGTCACGTAATTTCTGATCGTAGTTCCAAATAGCTGAAGAAAGCTTACCTACATTCAATGCCTGGTTAGCTTCGTGGCCTTCCTCTGGAAGGTTAAATTCTAAGGTCATTTTCATCATTCTACATTTTTTTCTTTACTCATAGCCTATTTCAAGCATCATTTGAGATGCAGGCCAACTTATATATTCTCAACCATCAAAACCAAATAAAAAAATCTCTGCCCTTCTTTTTTTATAACCTTATCTGCTAAACCATTTTGGCGAATATCTGCTGAAAAATCAGTATTTTTCATCCAAACGAAGATCAACATCATGATGACCAACAAGCATATTGAACGGGACGAACAAACAGGTACGAAAATATTTGACAATAGAACGCTAAAAGCAGATTATCGTAATCTCCAGCCCATTATTAAAGAAGGGATGACGGTATTGGATGTAGGATGCGGAACAGGAGCCATTTCCAAAGACATAGCGCTTCTGGTTGGTGAAACCGGAAAAGTAATCGGAATAGACAATACCAGCAAGTTTATCGAAAGCGGGAAATCAACCTATCAAAACGTAACAAACCTGGAGCTTATTCATATCGACCTGTTTGACTTTCAACCGCTCGAAAAATTTGATCTTATCGTATCTGCAAGAGTACTTCAATGGTTAAGTAACCCCAAACAAGCTTTATTAAAAATGAAATCACTTTTAAAACCAGGAGGTCAAATTTCAATTCTGGATTACAATCACAACAACTTAGAATGGGTTCCCGAACCACCTGAAAGCATGCGTATTTTCTATAGCGCATTTTTGAAATGGAGATCAGATGCCGGAATGAACAATAGTATTGGTGACGATCTTACTATACTGTTAGAGGAAATAGGGTTGAATTCCATTCAGCAGATCAATTCAGATGAACATTATGACAGAGGTCATCAAAATTTCATTGCCAAAGTTGGGATTTGGTCTCAGGTTGCATCATCAAAACAAATGGTCGATGATGGTTATCTCGACAACGACACCAGGCTTCAAGCAATTCAGGAATACAATGCATGGGTAGAAAACAGTGCTGTTTCCATGACAATGAAGTTAAATGAAGTAAGAGGAGAACTCTGATTATGAATTATCCTGAAACAAAAACACAATCGTTGCAAGCCACCATCTGGTCTTCATTATACCAATTCGGTCCAAAGGAAATTGCTATCATCAGCTCCATTAAAGAGACGGAGGCGGACACAACATACAACTGCGTTTCGGAACGGTAAGTCCGTAGTGCAACTTTTTCGCGTCTACGGTCTCTAATCAATATTGAAACACCGGGAAACAAACTACAAAACTGACCGCGAGCTGGTCGCTGCCGTCCTGGTGGGCGATAAGCAGGCTTTCGCTGTTTTTGTCCGGCAGACGGAGAACCTGGTTGCCAAGATTATTTTTCAGATGACCGGCGGCAGCGGCGACCGTAAAGATCTGGCCCAGGAAATTTATATCAGGGCATACCAGAACCTGGCTGGCTTCCAGTTTCGCTCGAAGCTGTCTACCTGGATCGCACAGATCGCTTACTATGACTGCTTACATTACCTTAAAAAAAAGAAGCTGACCTATCTGGAGAATATCCCCGAAGAAAGCATTTCCGCCGATACAGATTTACCTGCAGAAATGCGGCTTTTTCAAAGCGATCTTTCCATTATTCTAACTGAAGCGGTAGCCCAGCTGCCCCCGCTTTACCAGACCTTAATTACGCTGTTCCATGAGGAAGAAATGAGCTACAGCGAGATTGCCGGGATCACGGGTTTGCCAGAGGGGACGATAAAAAATTATTTATTCAGGGCCCGCAGGGTTTTGCGGGACTATTTATTAAAACGATACGATAAGGAGGAACTCTAAATGGAAGAACACTTAGACGACAATGACCTGCAGCAATATGCACTCGACCAATCAGCATTAGGACAACAGCCCCTGCAGCATATAAGGCATTGCAAACACTGCCAGATCAGAGCTGGTCAATATGCACAGATCCTGCGCGGACTGCAACATGCACCAAAAATGACAGTGGAGATTGACCTCGCAGCATTGGTCTTACCTGCTGAAAAGAAAAAGTTTCCCTGGGGCATAATCTCCATTACGGCTTTGATTTTCACAGGACTGCTGGTGATCGGGTCGGGCGTTGTACTGCTGGGCCAGGACATCCGCGCTATTATCCTTACAGAACAGGGACGGCATTTTTATTTACTTCCTGGTCTCGCCATTGTCCTGCTGGTCGCTGGCTGTGGGTTTTACTATCGTGAGTACAAACACCGGCTTCGCATGATCGGTCTTTCAAATTAATTGCAACTTATTCCGGGCAGGAGGCTCATATCAACAGAATGAACACAACAGACAACTTAACCCACAACCTGACCGGCGACCCGACCTTTTTCTGGCGGCTAATCGCGGTAACCGTCCTAATTGCATTGACCACCGGCTTTATTTTGGTGGTCATCCGCTTATTGCTGGAACACCGCATTAAAAACCGCATCATTGAAAAGGGCCTGCCGGAAGAAACGGCAAAGGCTATCCTGGGCTCTGGCGAAAGTGCCTTGAAGACCTCACTCTTGAAATGGTTCCTGGTATTCGCCGGGATCGCCTGCGGCCTCTTCCTGGTGGCTGCCCTGCACCCGAATCAGGTGACCAGTTTGGCAATCATCGCCTGCAGTATTGCCGGTAGTTTCGGTATCTGTTACCTCCTTAAAAAAAGAAAATGACAATCAAAATGAACCGGATACTTTTAGTCCTGGTAACTCTTACCGGCTCACTGGTAAGCCCGGATGGTTTTGCCCAGGATACAACGGTCCTAAAAATTGACCAGTTGATCATGGCTTATCAGAAGCTTGATAAGTTTACAGGCACTGCGCTGGTCGCCCGTAAAGGGCAGGTTATCCTGGAAAAAGGTTATGGCTACCGTGACGAGCAGATCAAAGAAACAAACGACGCAGGCACCATCTTCCAGATCGCGTCGGTCACCAAAACCTTTACTGCCACCATGGTGCTCAAGCTGGCTGAATTGCACAGGCTTTCCTTGTCAGATAAACTCAGTAAATGGTACCCGGCATTCCCCAATTCCGATAAGATAACTATTGAAAATTTGCTCAGCCATACCTCCGGCATCTTCGACCATACCCGAAAGGATACGGTTATTCGCCTCAACACACCCGAAAAAATGATGGCCTTTCTGGCTAAAAATCCGCTGGATTTTGAACCGGGAACAGACTGGAGGTACAGTAATTCAGGCTATTCAATTTTGGGCTTTATCATCGGCAAAGTTAGCGGTATGACCTACGAACAGGCAATTCGTCATTATATTTTCAACCCGCTGCACATGACCCAAAGCGGTTTTGATTTTGAACATCTTCAAAGTTGTCAAAAAGCTAAGGGGTATTCAGCCGGTGAGGGTGGCAAGACCATAGCATCCTTCAGCGATTCCTCCATTGTGTTTGCTGCAGGAGCCATCTATTCTACTGTAGGTGATCTATACAAATGGCACCGGGGCCTGCAGGATTACCGCATTGCAGACAGCACTTTAATGAAAAAAGCGTATACTCCTTTGCAAAAAAATTATGGTTATGGCTGGATCATCGATTCGGTAGCCGATCACAAGATGGTGTATCATACCGGCAATATTGCCGGCTTCAGCAGCATACTGTTACGGATCCCTGGTGATGATATTTGCATTGTGCTTCTGAATAACCAGGAAGGAATACTGGAACCCGTCGCCAGGAAGATCGTTGATATTCTTTACAGCCGGCCCTATTCCGTTCCGATAAAGAAGATCGCTATCAGCCTGCCCGACAGCACCCTTTCGCGCTATACAGGCACTTACGATGTTGCTGACATACACTTGACTCTAGAGGTCACGCTGGAAAATCATCAGCTGATCGCTCATGCTGCAGGCGGTCCCACATTTCCGCTTACTCCTGAAAAGCAAAACCAGTTTTACATTAACGAAGGTGAAGCAGTGATTGAATTTGTCACCGATTCCAAAAGGAAAATTACAGGGCTCATCATTACCCAAAACAACCAGCAGCATTCCGGGAAAAAAATAAATCGCCTCTAATTCTATTACCAATCCCTGTGAAACAAAAACACCAGTGTAGCCATACCCTTATAGCTCAGCATTTTCCTCAGCAGCAATACCCCTCTTGCCTTTTGATTATTGACCGTGCTCACTGTAATCTGCATGGCCTCCGCAATTTCCTTCCCACTCATGCCCTGCTCATAACTCATCCTCATAATATTCCGGCATTGTTCAGGAAGCATCGCTATGGCCTGACTGATCTCCATAAGCACTTCTGATTGTATAATGTGTTCCTCCACACCCGGCTCCAGCTGCCCCTGCTGCATATACCAGTTCGTATCCCTGTTCAATTTCCGTTGCTCACTTACCGCACCATCCAGACAGGCATTTTTAATGCTGATGTATAAAAAAGCTTTTACTGACGTAAAATTATCGAAATCACCATGCCGCTGCCACAACTTCACCATCGTATCCTGAACCACTTCCTCGGCCTGTCCCTCGACGGTAACATACCTGCGGGCAAAGAAACACAAGGCCGGATAAAATTTCCGGAACAAGCGGTCAAACGCCCGCTCATCGCCTTCCTTCAAAAAAGCAACCAGTTCCTGATCGGTATAAGAGCTGTAAGCAGCCATCTTTTCTATGAATCCCTCCTATTAAAGTTAAGAATAAGTTATGGCAAGTTTATATATTTTTTCGCTACCAACGTTAATCGCCGAAGAAATTTCTCCACCAGGTTTGCCTACCATCCTGTCTACTACCCCTCGTCATTCTACCATTCCGTCGGCCCACCACCCCGTCAGTTCACCAGTTCACCACCCCATCAGTTCACTATTCCGTCAGTTCACCACCCCCATCAGTTCACCATTCCGTCAGTTCACCACCCCCGACTGTTCACCCACTCGTCATTGCGAGGAGGCACGACGAAGCAATCTCCATCAGCAAATAAAACGGGGTTAAAAAACACCCGCATATTGTCGCGATTGCACCTCACTTGTGTGCCACTCCTTTTTTAAATTTGGGCTAAGGAAATTGATTTAAAACGAAGTACAATGAGAAAAGTAATTGCAGCTATCAATATGACACTTGACGGGTCCTGCGACCATACCACAGGAATTCCGGATGAAGAAGTACATCAGCATTACACAGATCTGTTAAATACCGGAGACACCATTCTATACGGAAGGATAACCTATCAGCTGATGGAATATTGGCGAACTGTCTTAGAAAATCCTTCCGACAAAAAGTCAATGAATGACTTTGCTGTTGCCATAGATAGAATTCCAAAAATTGTCTTTTCTCATACCCTCAAAGATATAAACTGGGACAGCGCAATATTGTCAGATCAAACAGTTGAAGAAGAAGTTCTAAAACTCAAACAACAATCGGGTAAAGACATCTTAGTTGGCAGCCGGAGCCTAATCATACAGCTAATGAAACTCAATTTGCTGGATGAATTGCAGCTTTGTATCTACCCTGTTATAGCCGCAGGAACAGTTATGCCATTATTTGAAAACCTAAAAGACAGGACCCTTCTTAAACTCATAAAGACCAAAACATTTAGTGGCGGTGCTGTCATGCTTTACTACGGGCCAGGTCCTGCATGATGCTTGCTGCTGAACAACTAGTACGCACTCCCCAGACAGTCCATCCTCGTCATTGCGAGGAGGAACGACGAAGCAATCTCCCTTCCCATCACCTCAATTCACCTCGTCATTGTGAGGTACGAAGCAATCTCCATCACCACGTTAATCAGAAAATAAAAAGGGGTTGAACAAGTTCAACCCTTCCGCATTTTAAAAAAACCAAGAAGGTGAAGAAGCCGAGCAAAGTTATCCAAGTTTTACCCTTCAACTAAATCTGTAAGGAAAATAAATATTTCGGTGGTATTTACTAGCACATTCGTATTCTAAGCCTTATACTACAATTTTGCTTATCTATTTCCTCCCATTGCGAGTACACTCGCGACACGACAAACTCATTCTGGGATTCTAGCTCTAGGGTTCGAATCCCATCGGGACCATAGCCAAGCACAAAAATCTCTGTAAATCAGTTCTTACAGCTAATTTATTCATTCACAGACAATGTCACTGTCAATTTATAAATATAATTCGGGTATTTTTAGATAGACTTTATTCATAAAGTGAATAAATATTATATATTAGTATAAATAATCACATTTATGAACCGCTCTCAATTACTCCTTTAAGTGTTTGCGAATTTCGAAATCAACATGAAATATGCTTTCGAAAATATTCAGGTTGAACTACTAAGACTGATACATACATCTAAATCGTCTATAAAAATAGCAGTGACATGGTTTACGAACCATGAGATCTTTGATGCTGTTCTGGAAAAAATGCAAAATGAAAGTTATACGGCTGAGTTAATTGTATTAAACGACCATATTAACAACAAAAAACAAGGTCTTGATTTTCAAAAGTTCATAGAACTAAATGGCGATTTTTATTATTCCGAAGTTGAAAATATGGTTCATCATAAGTTTTGCATTATTGATGAGCAAACTTTGATAACTGGCTCCTATAATTGGACATACTATGCTGAAAAACGGAATTGGGAAAATATTATCATGATTCAAGATCCAATCATTGTAGAAGCGTATTTAAATGAATTTAAAAAGATCATTAACCGATATACTAAGATAGATATAGTCATATCAAGGCGAAATATCCATGCAGACTTGACGTCTATTAAATATCTGAAAACGGATTATATGCTTCAGGCTCAAAATTATATACTTAAGGGGGACAAAATTAACGGCATAAAAGCTTACACAGAAGTGTTAAAATTAGATAATAAGGATAAAGAAATCGAGAAAAACAGAGCGAATCTACTAGATGAAATCAATTCGACAGGGCTGGATAAATGTCCGTTCGAAATTGGAATTAAGTACAAGGGTGGTTACGTCCCAACTATATTAGCTAATGTACAACTCCCTGTTACTGTTGTAACGCAAGGCAGAAGCTCGGTTGACAATGCCACTGCTTTAAAGCTAACTATTCAGAAATACGAGCATACTCACGTTACAATTTTGGAATTTTCGCTTATAAATATCAAACCCTGCCCAAAGGGAACCGTTAAACTGGAAAATACACTAACTTTAAATAAATCTGGGTTACTCATCGTTAACTGTCGAGAACTAAATGGATACTCAAAAGCAACAACAAAGGTAGGTGATTTAAAAAGGTGGCTATAGGAATAAATATGAAAAATGTTTTAAATTATGACTGAATCAATCACGGATTTTTCAGCAAAGGAACCTTCATTAGGTTACTTTTATCAAATTAAATATGCGCTATTTGTTCTCCTAATGAGTTCAAAAGAGTTAGATCAACCAAAAATTAGGATTGAGAATCTGGATGATATTGAAATAGAAACCCTGAACACACTGCATCTACTTCAGACCAAATATCACATTAAAAGTAAGGCCAATCTGACAGATGCAAGTGTGGATTTTTGGAAAACGATTAGAATTTGGTCTGAACATATAAATAATGGACTAGTCGATGTAGACAACACCATCTTTAATCTAATAACAACTGAAACCGTTTCCGAGACAAGTTTATTAATGAGTTTCAAAGAGACTATACTTTCGGAAAGCGAGCTAATTGAATTAATTGGCAAACTTGATAAGATCAGCTTAGAATCTAGTAATAATACTAATGCTAAGGCTTATAAAGCCTTTCAAAAATTGAGCATTACCGACAAAAAGAAACTTATAAAAAATATCAGAATCTCAGATAGCTCATTAGATATTGATGGTGTGAATGAGAAAATTAAAAAAGAGCTTATTTTCTCAACTTACCCTAGTCATCTGGATGCATTCTTAGAAATTTTAGAAGGTTGGTGGTTTAAAAAGTCAATTGATAATCTAACAGGAACAATTGAGTTTATAGATTCAGTCGAGTTACAACTAAAAATTGTAAATATAGCCGATTCCTTCAAGTCAGATAATTTGCCAAATCATTTTCCAGAACAACTTGAAGTTTCCAATGAAGATGTTGATCTGGTAAAAGAAAAGATGTTTATGAAGCAATTGAGTCTTATAGAGGTTGAAGCTAGTTCTAGAACTGTAAAAAGAGCGATTAGCGATTTTAGACGAGCATTTGAACAACGATCTAAATGGCTGAGACTTCATTTATTGAATCCTGATGAGGAGGAGGAATATGATCGAAGATTGACTGATTATTGGCAAAATATATTTGATATTATGTGCGATGAGGCTGAAGCTCGGGGTAGCAGCGAATATAAATTACTGGGCAATCAATTTTATATGGAGCAGTTCGCAAAAACTTGTCCTCAAATTAAGATTAGAGAAAAATTTATTGAAGAATATTTGACAAGAGGGAGTTATCAAATCCTGTCGGATTCGAAAAAAATTGGATGGCACCCGAAATACAAAGATGAAGTATGAAAACAGCATGGACTGATAGAAATAAAATTGTCGCAAATCTCTTTAATCCCGCATTTTGTGGTGAAATACTGAGGGCAGTAATCAAGGAATACAACAAGCATACAAGTGTTGATTTTCCCTTTGCATTTTCATTTATTGTTTTACCGATATTACTTCATAAAGAAACAAGGCAAAAAATGCCGAGAAGCACCCGGACTTATTTTTTTGTTTGGGTTGAAGAGAACGATAGCTTATTTTTTGATTTCGCCCAGAGAACAAAAAGTATGGTAAAATTCACTAAGGAAGCAATTTCCTTTTTATTGGTTTATAAAAAGATCGTCATTGCAGATACGGGTAGGATGACATCTACCAGTGAAAAAATTAAGCAAGTCTCCGATGAAGATTATGAAGAGTACAATGATATTTTAAAAAAGGCAGAAATGTTAGGAAAATGGTTGTCACAAACAAGCGACGTAAAGTCGATTTACTCATTCTTTAGAATTACTCCATAAAATGCAAATAAATAAAATAGTTTTATACAGTTTGGACGGCAAAACTAGAGTTTTACCTTTTGAGTTAGGGAAAGTTAACATCATTACAGGAGAGTCAAAGTCCGGAAAATCAGCATTGATAGAAATACTCAATTACTGTCTAGCATCGAGCAGCTGTGATATCCCAGAAGGAATAATTCGAGATACAGTCTCATATTTTTCGATTATAGTAACTTTTAAAGACGGAGAAACTGCTTTTATTGCTCGGGAAAACCCGAATATAAAAGGCATTCAAGCGTCTTCGACTGTTTGCTTGGTAAGAAATAGTGGAGAAAATATACCTGACCTGGAGTCTATCACATCTAATATCAACGTTGATACTTTGAAGGAATTTTTAACTCGTAAAATTGGAATTTCTGAAAATTTGCATATCCCTGATTCATTAACAAGGGAGCCATTGCAAGCGAATTTTAAGCATTCAAGGTTTTATTGCTATCAACCTCAATATTTGGTTGCAGACCCCTATCAGTTATTTTATAACCAGAATAAAGAATTTATACCTCAATCTATTAAAGATACCCTTCCCTACTTTTTAGGAGCAGTAAATGAGGATTCTCTATTGTTGGAAAGTGAAATTACTCAGCTAAAAAAACTGCTGAACAGGCTTAATCGTGAAAAAAGAGAAACTGAAAAAATAAAAACCGAAGGAATAAGTCAGGCTTATTCGTTGATTGAAGAAGCTAAAGAAATTGGGATTCTTGATAAGAATGTCAATCCGGAAAGTCAAACTGAGGCCTACAAATATTTAGCGATAGTTGGCAAGTGGGAATATCAGCCTCTACAAGTAAAAGGTGAAAATTCAGCGATAAAAGACCTAATTGATCAGCGAGCCAGATTGAGAAATGAATTAGGCAAAATATCTGATAATAAAAAAGCAGCAACGGATTATTTAAAAAGTTCTTTCGGATATTCTACAGAGGCAAAACAGCAAGAAATAAGGCTCGAGTCAATAAGACTATATAACGATGAAAGTAAAGTGGGGGTTACATCTTGCCCACTGTGCGACAGTGAACTTATAAATCCAATCCCTTCAATTCAGAATATTAATTCGTCCTTAGAGAGTATTAAGAATGACTTAAAGTTCACTAAAGCTGAAAGTCCAAGAATTCAATCTTACATTGATACTATAGATTCCCAGTATCACGATATTGAGACGGAATTAATGAAAATTGAAAAAAGTATATCAGCCTTATATGTAGAGAATGAGAATGCAAGAACGTTAAGAGATCTTAATATCAGGAGAGGGAAAATTATCGGAAGAGTAAGTCTTTTTCTTGAAAGTATTTCGATAGAACAAAGCACGGAAAATATAGATTTCAAAATTGAAAATCTAAAGTTGAGAATTAACGAACTTGAGAAGGAGATTGATAGTGATATTGAAAAGGAAAAACTACTTTCCATCCTAAATAAGATTAACCTGCAAATGAGTAAGTGGGTTGATGATCTGGATGTAGAATACGAAAATAGCCCAATTAGGTTTGATATAAACAAACTAACAATGTACATCGATACTGATATCAAGCCGATCGCTCTTCCGCAGATAGGTAGCGGTGCAAATTGGGTAGCATATCATTTACTTATTGTTTTCGCATTGCATCAGCATTTTATTCAGGCAGATCGGCCAGTTCCTAACTTCATAATTATAGATCAGCCCACTCAGGTTTACTATCCGCCAGAAAAAACGAGTGAGTTAGTAGAGGTAAGTTCTGATGAAATTGCTGTCTCTAAAATGTTTAATTTTATGTTCAAGGTTGTTAAAAATCTTGCCCCTCATCTACAAGTGATAATAACTGATCATGCATATTTAAAAGATAATGTTGAATTTGAAAGTTCCGTCACAGAAATATGGCGTGATGGCCTAAAACTTATACCTAGCGACTGGGAGAAAATACAATATAGATAGGTAAAATCCGAAGTACTATGAGCAGGGAAGACGATACATATTTCGGAAATGCATATCGCTTCATTTCTTTTGATGCACTTTGGAAAACAGTCCAAACTAGATCATTAAGATTGACTCGCGTCGATAAACTTAACGATCCGTTAGATACTAGTGCCTATATAAGTGTTGATAAATTCTTTTGGAGTCAC
Source organism: Pedobacter sp. (assembly GCF_035317785.1). Classification (GTDB taxonomy): domain Bacteria; phylum Bacteroidota; class Bacteroidia; order Sphingobacteriales; family Sphingobacteriaceae; genus Pedobacter. Next base: position 22,927 of record NZ_DATHGC010000132.1, read on the forward strand.
GCATTGAACGACAGCCATGTAAAACAGATACAAGAACTGCTTTTCAATAGACTTTTATCAAAAATCTATATTGCATGCTTTAGTAAGATTTATAAAAGCAGAGAGTCATATCTTATGTGGGCTTATTATGCTAACGGGCATACACAATTGTGTTTCGAACTCAATTTTCAACGTTTCCCTATCCTTGAAGGTCCCTTGTCTGTAAATTATGTAGATAGCCTAGTGAGACTGCGAAACCGTATAGAAAAGAACATTCAAATGAAAGTTCAAGCTTTGCTAATGTCCAAATCAAGTATCTGGAAACATGAGCAGGAAGTTAGATTGTTGTATAAAAACAACGTCGAAGTGGATAAAGCTTATAAATTTTCTGATGACAGATATCGCTTGTTTATCCCATTTAATCCCCGTACGATTTCAAAGGTTATATTTGGACTTTCCTCAAATACTATTGATGAAATCAAAACAATAAAATTATTCTTGTCGATTGGCCACGCTCCTAGATTTGAAAAAATGATAATTAATCCATTGACACTCAAACTGGAATCAAGAAAATATATCTTTAAAATGACTGACTTAGATGGGAGTGACAAATAGACAATTAGCGAGCCAGTAAGCCTATAACATACTGGAACGTGTCCCATAGTTGAGACTAATTTTGTCCCAGGCCACGGCTTTTGTACTTGATGAACAGATGGTCGACATCCGGTACTCAAACGTAAATCACCGAACCGAAAAGGTGTTCGCTTTCATGGATTGTAATCTGCAATTCCATCTCTTCATGCCCAAGGTCGACGACCGGAGAATCAAGGGTGTCATCAGGACAGGTCAGGCGGAAATCTAGTACTTCTGTGTAATGTTTAATGGCTGCCCGCATATCGCGGACCTTCAGGAGCGGGATGATCTTCATAACCTATGCTTTTATGCTATTAAAATTAAGACTTTTTTCTACCAGAATGAAAATCTCAGGCTGGCACAAGAACCCCATCTCAACTCCTTCACAACCTCTTCTAGGGTGTTGCATGACCCCGGGGCCTGTTAACCCTCCCGAAAGCGTTAAAAAGACAGCCTCCTCTGGTTCTGAAAAGTTTAAAATACAAGCCTCAAGTGTACCCATTGCACACTTGAATTGTTTCCGGCAGCTGATCTTTATGATTCATATTTATTCAACTGTTATGGGAAAATTGAAAAACGGAGCATTCGGCCATTTGAGCGGCCGAGTAGGAAACCTGGTGTGCTACACAGTAAACGGCGAAAACGTAGTGCGTGAAGTAGGACACAACAGCACACCGCCAACCGAAAAAAAACTCGCCAATTATCAGCGGATGAAAGTGGTCAATCAATTTCAAAAACCGCTGCTGCCTTTCCTGAATGTCGGATTTGCGCAGGCCGCTATGAAAGCCGGGCAGAATCCTTACAATACGGCAATGTCTTTCAACAAGATCAATGCGCTGCAGGGTGAATATCCTTTTATCGAAATGGACTATATATAGCAAAGCACTGGTCAGCAAGGGCGAGCTTCCTCCCGCTGTGGCTCCGTCCATTTCTGTTTTACCAAATGGGGTCGAATTTACCTGGCAAATGCCTCAGGATATGGATTACCGCTATCGGAACAACCGGGCGATGTTGTTATTGTATTTCCCGCAGGGAGTTGATGCTTCAGGTGTACCTCATGCCGTTTGGGAGCTCAGCGGTGCCCGCCGCAGTGACGGCCTTGATTTCATTGCATTGGATACCAATGAGCAGGGAAAATCATTTGAAGCTTACATTTCTTTTATTTCCGATGACAGGTTTAATGTGAGTGATAGTATGTGGGTGACCACGGAATAGGCAATTATTTATTCTCGCCAGATTCTTTTCATGGAGATCAATTTCCAGGTGCCGCTCCTATTTTCTAAAATCGCCTCGCCTGATTCATAAATCATACCGTATATGATTTTAGCATATTTCATGTCTTTATCGCACACAAGAGCGCCTATAGATGGGTAAGTTAAATATTGCCATGAGCCGCCCCAGTGCCCATAATAGATTTTAATAAAGTTCAGTAAGAATTGCTGCCGTTTCAAACTTTCTCCTTTTGCCTGAGCAGTATTCATGACACCACCCTCCGCAAATGCCGAATGGGAATTACCCAGAAAAACGTCCAATATTTTTTGGTATTTCGGAGTCAGATATAACGGTATGCCAATTGTTTGGATAATATTCGGGCGAAAATCGGCGACAGACTCAAGCAGCACCTTCAGACTGTCCTGCCAGATGTGTATACTGTTTGGACCATAATTTTCCATAATTATTGGGCTTTTGTTTTTGGCGTGGTTAATCAGTTGGTCGCGATATTTCTCTGAAGCACTTTTCTTGATATTTTCAATGGCATATTCCGTCGCTTCCTCCTCAGTATAATACACCTTATCTTTCTGAAAAATCTTAAAGCCATCTTGAAGGACTAGATAAGTATAGCCTGTATAAATATCATTTCCCCATTGAGTGCTGCCATGGTTGGCAAGATCGTGAGGATTATAAAATGCCTCAAAGATGGCATAAGCTTGCTGAACTGTCTTGTTCATTTTTTTCCGCTGCTCAGTGGTAGCAGGCCTGAGTTCTCTCGACCAATCATCAAAAAATGCTTTCAACTTTACAGTCGATTGTTCCTTGTACGCCTGCTCGAGTTGGTCTCCTGTCTGGGCGTTGGCCAGCCCAATTAATAAAATTAAGGTTATAATGAGCAGAGCGCTTGCTTTCATGATTGGCAATTTGGTCAACAACAAATTACAAACTTAAATTGGAAATAAAATAGTGGCATCCTTATAAAAGTGGATACCGATACGAAAATTAAACTCTAAACCTGGAGCTTATCCTTTCCTTTTCTTAGCCGCTTTTGCCAGGGGATTAAACTGCAGGCATAGGTCAATCCAATAGGCCAGTTCCTTGCCCCCCTTGATATCGGCTAATGCTACATACACAAAATCTTTGCTGGCACGCCCGTTCATCACCATTTGCCGCGCAGTGCCTTTTTCCAGCTCCTCCACCACCCGGTCATGGCCGACTCTGCAAAGCAGGTCTTCCTGGTTTACACAAACGCACATCTTACCATTAACCAGGAAACAGTGCCCGCTGAACATGGTCTTTTCTTCCACATCGGATTCATTGACCAGCAGTTCCCTCACCTGGTCTGCTACCTGCTCATTGATTACTCTTTTCATATCAGCTATTGTTACCGCTAATTTACACATTGGAAAGCAATTGCTCTGCCCATTCGTTCCAAAAATTCAGCCTTTGGGTGCCCATAGTTGCCGGTACCTCCATCAGCCAAAGGCGAGACCTCGGAAATAATATTTAGGTGGTATAACCACGCTTCCTGCCGTCATTGAGAAGCACTTCGCGACGAAGCAATCTCATTTTGGACTCCGTCTCCGAGGTGTTCGAATCCCCACTCTCCGCATAAGGAGAATACCCATTTTAGTAAACCCTTCAATTGCTATTTCAGAGGAAAGAATATGTCCTTTTCATTTTTATTGTTTCCTAGACGATTTGTAGATTAAAATATTGACTCCACAAGCAAATGGAATACTCTTTTCCAATTCAAGGTCTGTGGTTTGTTTGAAAATTGGTTCGCCACTACCTAATGCAACGGGGTTTACCAATAAATTAAATTCGTCTATTAACCCTTGTTGTATTAATGAGGATACAAATGAGTAACCGCCATAAATAATAATGTCCCTACCTTTTTGTTCCTTCAATGCTTTTATTTCCTCTGTAATATCACCACTTAGAATCGTTGTATTGTCCCACTTGTTGGTTTTGAGTGTATTTGAAAAAACAATTTTAGGAATATTTGTGAATAGTTTTCCCAATTTATTTTCAGGATCTTTCGGATTATTTGCAATTTTAGACCAATATGGAATAAAACCTTCGGCTGTTTTTCGTCCATGTAAAATACAGTCCACATTTTTAAGGATGTCGATGGAAAAAGTTCTTAGTCCATCGTCCCATTTGGAATTTAAAGGTTCACTGTTTGTTGATGCAACAAACCCATCTATGGATATGTGCATTTGCAATTTTAATTTTCTCATCTTTTTATATTTCAGTTTATAAATATTTTTTGTTTGACTTAGTCCGTTCCATTCACCCGGATTCTCTGCCCGTCTTTGATAAGCCTGGTAGCATTCTCCACTCCAACAACTGCTGGTAAGCCATATTCCTGTGCCATAAAGTGATAACACGGGATGGAGTTGATGATCCGCCAGCTTCGTTTTTCATTTGTTTGCCTTTCACAAATACCGATTCAATTTCCAACGTGTTGGAGATGTCCTCTAGCGGGTTTTTATTCAGCATTAATAAAGAAGCTTCTTTTCCAACCTCAATTGTCCCAAAATCCGAATGAATCTTCAGAAAATGGGCCGGGTTAGTAGTAGCTGCTTTTAACGCTTCATAATTTGAAAGCCCGGCCCCACACAGCAGCTGCATTTCCTGGTGCAAAGAATAACCCGGCACCAATCCGGGAATAGTAGGTGCATCCGTGCCAGCCAGCAACAAAACACCAGCCCTGTTGAATGCACTGACCAGTTTTAGTTGATACTCGTATCCATACTGCAAACGGGAAATAGACAAAGGACTGCTGAATTTTTTGGGAATAAAACTTGTTTGCTTCGACCACTGCCAGGCTATCGCTATTGGATGAGACACAGCCAACGGAACTGTTTTTACATACGCTTCTAAGTTGATGGCGGATTGAAGAATGGACTTGTAGGCAATTAGCGTTGGACTAACAGCTTTTTGATAGAACCTTACAGAATCGGCTAAAGGCTGAATGTGAACTGGATTCGGTTTCTTCGGGATCTTAACATTGCCCATAAAATAATTGACTGGAGGGTTATACATAAATTCCTCGGCATGTGCAATCAGTTCCTGGTTGCTATGTAAAACGCCTGAAGTGCTTACTCTTTGCGGAATATGACCAGCAACCCGTAATCCATATGTGTATGCTTCCCTGCTGATTTCGTCAAAACCCTCTTTGGATAAGTCTGAATAGATTTTTACAAAATCGTAACCAGCCAGCTTCAACCTTTGCAGTAATTCCTTTGCCTGAGGGGCGGTCATGCTTGAATCGTTAATCCTTGGTCCGGAGCACTGAATCTCAGGCCCATACACTAAACCTTTTCTTATGCTGTCGCGGTGCTGCAAAAGTTGAGGTGTCCCATTCAAGGCGAGAACCTTCACGATGCCATACTGGAGGTAAAGGCTATCGTAGGTTTGAAACAAAGCTGCGTTGGTTCCATAATGCACATGGCAGTCAATCAATGCCGGCATAAGATACTTCTCTTTTCCATCAATAAACAATCCTTTTCGCAACTCTCCTCTTTCTATATGCTGCTTCATATCTTGAATCTTGCCATTTTCAATGACAACATCCATTCCTCTTAGGATTGTATCCTTATAAAGTGGAATCACATTCACGTTCGCAATTATCAGCCTGCTGCTCTTATCGTTCTGGTTATACGAATTACAGCAGTACTGAAAAAGAAACATTAATATTAAAATAGAGCGGTAAAGCATGGAGCATTCATTCAACGTTATCCTAACCTTTTTCATGATGACATTTAAACTCTGTTTTCCCCTTCTATTGATTTTGTTTTTGCTGTTGTTTGGGATATAATCAGAGCAGTACCGCAAAAACAAAGACAGCTCAGGGAGCCAATAAAATTCTCACCTTCTTGCCAGTGCGGAAAGCGGATAGTGTAATAAATGTGCAGCAATACTAGCCAGATAAATAAATTTAATGCAAGTAACAGCAAAATCTTTTTTGTCTTATACTTACTAAAAATACTTATCGCTGACCCCATTAGTGCGGGACCGGCCAGGAAAGTCCAGAATTGGGGAAAAGGAATATACTTTGGCACCATGTTGCTGATTCCTTCCAAATTGTTGAAATGGCCAACTCCGAAATTGTATAACATAATTGCAAAGAGATACTTGCCAAGAGGGCCTATTCTGGCAAGCAGCTCCGTTATTTTATGTCCCGGTTTTGGTGGATTAATTGTTGAGACTGCCAGAAATCCTCCGGACAATGCTAAAACCTTATTAAGGTTCACCCAATAGCTATTAAATGACCCTGCTGATAAAAACATGGGCATATGACCAAATAGAAATAATAAAAAAAACAGGATCCCCATTAACAATGAGACGTTATTAAATTTTTTACCGATTGCAATTAAAAACCCTGCACCAATCAGAAGCACAGCTATAAAATAGGCGATAAAGGATAAATCGGAACGAATACTTGTTAATTCAGGTATTATAATCGGCCTGATTCCAGGGTAGAAAAAATGCAGCACTCCAATGCCTATGATGCCAATTGCAAAAAAAATGCGGCCTGCGGCCATCCATATATTCATATAAAATTATTTACTATGTTTTGAATATGACAATTTGAATTGGGACGCTAAACACTTTCTGGTTCCCAATTAAAAATGTCATGCAAGTATAAACTACGGAGCATAAAATTCACTGCCAAAAACTCAGCAAAAGCCCCCAAAACTGAATAAATATATGCTCCCAAGGTATTTCCTGGTGTCTTGATAAGGTTTGACTTTTTCCCTATCATTTAAATGACTTAAATTTGAGCTTATATAGATTATTTATGAATGAACAAGCATTAGTTAAAACAAGTGTATTAGAGATTTTTCATAAAAATGGATATAGCGATCTCACTAGTATGACGCAACGGGATTTTGATCATATTGGGGAGCAGCTGCTAGAAAAGTCAGGCATCCTGATAAGTGGAACCACCGTAAAACGACTTGCTTATGGAGAATTCAACCGGCTGCCGCAAATAGCTACCTTAAATGCGATTGCCAATTACTTTAATTGCAAGACCTGGCAAGAATATAAAGCCAGCAAAATCAAAGGTGAGCAAGAAGAGCAACCTGTAGAAAAAGTAAAAAGACGAAAGGTTCGTTTAATATATTTGTCTGTACCGGGCGTCATTATTACTCTGGCAAGTATCTATTTTTTCTGCACACCAAGTGGGACCGTAAACAACGCAGAAAAGGCATCTTTTTCATTCCGGAAGAATACCTCGAATGATATTCCGAACTCCGTAGTTTTTAGCTATAATATTGATGAAGTGCAAGCCGATAGTTTTTTTATTCAACAATCCTGGGATAAGAATCGCAGGGTAAGAATTTACAAAAACAATTACACACTCGCAGATATTTACTATGAACCCGGTTATCATATTGCGAAACTCATAGCCAATGATTCTGTTATCAGGACAGCAGATGTAAGTATTTCAACAGACCGCTGGTTTTTTTATGCAGTTGATAATATAACCAATTACACTTCCCAGTATATTAAAGTAAATACTTTCGTCAATAAAGGCCGCCTTGGCCTGACAATACCGCAATTACAAAGAAATAATATTGAAGTCAGCAAAGACAAACGGTACCATTATGTGTACTTCCCCAGTCAAATGGATATACCAGCTGATAACTTCAGATATAAAACCCGGGTAAGAATGCAGGAAGTAAGAAATACCGTATGCCCGTACATTGAAATAGAGCTCTATTGCCAACGGTCTTTTATGATTATGAGAAGCACAACAAAAGGATGTGCCTATGAAGCGTTCATCGAATTCGGGGAACAAATAAAGGAAGGAAGCAACAATGACTTATTGCCCATAACTTTTGACATAACCCAATGGACAGATATAGAGATAACAGTAAAAAATAAAGTGGCTACAGTAAAAATAAATGACAAAGAAGTTTTTACAACACGATATACTACAGATACCAAATACCTGGCCGGGCTTGGTTATATTTCAAACGGATTATGTGAAGTGGATAATGTTGAGTTAACCGGGCTCGATGGAAAGGTTATGTACAAAAATGAATTTTGACCACCCGTTCACTTCGAGATTTACTTTTAATACAATTATATCCTTTAAATCTTTGGCTTGTTTGATTCGATGGTCTTCAGAATAACCTCCCCATTGACTGTTGGCGATATAGTAAAAATACTTCCCCACAATTGTGCCAGGTGTGGGTTCACCAACCGTCCAGGTAATAGCGGGTAACCCGGGGGTAAGCCTGAAACCCGCTTTAATTACAAACTAAACCAATAGTTGATCTTCATCATCAAAGTATTGGAAGCCGGCAATCCGAATATCCTATCTAAATTGCTTCCCCAGCCCGGATAATATATATCGTCTCGATTGGATCGATTATTCGCCCAAACAAAATACATCGAAGACCCAGGCAGAAATTCCCAGCGTGCAACCAGGTTAGAACGGAATTCATTAAAGCTAAAATCAGGATCTTTAAAAGACATTGTATTGCTTCCTCTATCAACAGTATAACTACCTGCATGATAACTGATCTCATTATTTTTAAATTCAGAAAAGCGCGCAAGGTAATCAGACGACCGGGTATCTGCAGCTAGTTTAAATTTGTCGTATTTAGCGACAGACGTGAAAGGAGAACCATAATATTGGATAGAAAAATCTGGTGTGAGATTCAACTGCAGGTTCAAAGTCAAGCCGTAAGTTTCCTGCTTCATTC
>NZ_DATHGC010000133.1:0-3797 GCF_035317785.1 Pedobacter sp.
CCTGATGAAAGAAAACCAGATTGCACTCCGCGAGGTAGTCATTAAAAATGACCCCGTGAAGGATAAATATATGGACCTCTTTCTCAAAAACTTTCTGGGCCAGTCTCCCGGCGCCAGGTCCTGCGAACTGCTAAATCCTGAAGTGCTCAATTTCAGCGCATACTCACCCTTTGTAGAAGTCAACAGCGACGATTTTCTGATCATTGAAAACCACAATCTCGGTTATCGCATCAAATACCTGCTGAGAAACTTTAAGTTCAACCGGGCATCATTGGTGGCCAACTTCACCGGCGAATGCACATTTGAAAATCTTGAAGGAACAGAAGAACAAAAACAGAAATGGACGAAGAACAGAAAACAAGCCTATTTCGGCTCCATGATGCATTATTTCAGGTCACTTTACAGGAATGAACTGCAAGAAAACGGATTTTTCACTTACAAGGTGCAAAACGACGGAATACCTCCCCTGACCGTCCGTGACCAACCATTAAACGCAGATCAAATCGCTAAACATACAGACAGCAAAATGATGACCGTTAAATTTCCAGGGAAGATCTATACCATATACGACACCTACGACCGCCTGTCAGAGGACCCTAAAGTCAATAAAAAACGGATCAAGGCATCAATCACCCGTGGCACAGGCTCACAGGTTTATCTTTACCTAAATAATGCTTCAGTCGATGCAAAAGGCAGTATTGTTGACTACAGAAGTTTCCTGATCCAGGGATACTGGGGCGGAAAGAGACTCGGTGACCAGCTTCCCTTTGAATACGATCCTGCTGCGAAATAAAACACACCCACAAACTGTCTGAACAGTAAATTCAAAAATATCTTGCTAAATTAGAGCAGTCACCATCCAGATAAGTAATGGCATGAACAGCACCTTCAAAAATTACAGCGGCATCACCTGGCTGCTCGTTGGCATTACACTCGGCAGTATCTGCGGAATCGTTTTCGGCAAGCAGGCAGAAATACTCAAACCCATAGGCGATATCTTTCTCAACCTGCTATTTGTGGCAGTGATCCCGCTCGTATTCTTTGTCATCTCCTCGGCAATAGCCAATATCGAAGGGGGCCAGAAACTAAACCGGATCCTCACCATCATGTCCCTGGTATTCCTGGGCACACTGGTCCTCGCTGCACTGCTCACCATCACAGCTGTCAGTCTGTTCCCAGTTCATCAGGAAGTTGCCAAAACAGCACTGCCGATACTCGAAGAAACCAACGGTAAACTCACTGGCGATGCCATCACAAAATTGTTTACCACAGGCGAGTTTTACCTGCTGCTTTCTCGCAAGAACATGCTGGCGCTGATCATTATCGCCATACTAGTTGGCTTTGGCACTTTAAAATCAGGACAGCAGGGAATCGCCTTCAGGAACTTTCTAAACTCAGCCAATGAAGTCTTTAAAAATGTTTTCATCATCATCATGAAAGCAGGACCAGTCGGACTGGGCGCCTATTTTGCTTACCAGGTCGCCGTATTCGGGCCCGAACTGTTTGGCTCCTACGCACACATCCTTGGCATAGGCTACGGAGTCAGCATCTTCTATTATATCGTATTCTTTAGTTTCTATGCCTTCATTGCCGGAGGGATAAAAGGCATCCGCCGGTACTGGCAAAACAATATTGTACCATCAGTTACAGCCGTAGCCACCTGCAGCAGCATCGCTACCCTGCCAGCAAACCTGGCCGCAGCAAAAAAGATGGGCATCAATGAAGTCATCGCAGGCATCACCATTCCGCTTGGAGCAACACTGCACAAAGACGGCTCCAGCATCTCCTCCATTTTAAAAATGACCGTCGTATTTGCCATGTTTGGCAAGAGCTTTAACAGTGCCGAGGTCATCCTGCTTGCCCTGGGAATCACTGTATTGGTCAGCATAGTAGAAGGCGGCATCCCAAATGGAGGTTATATTGGCGAACTACTCTTTATATCAGCCTACGGCTTTCCACCAGAAGCGCTCCCGCCTGCCATCATCATCGGCACCCTGATCGATCCCGTAGCCACACTGCTCAATGCCACCGGCGATACCGCTGCCGCAATGGTCATCAACAGGTTTACGCAGGGAAAAAATCAGCAAGACAATTAACTTCCACCATATTTTAATGCAGCCCTCAGTTCCCTGGTAAAGTTATGGGCTGTAGTCCTGTTTGATACCGGATATGATTTGTACCTGACTATGCCTTTAGGATCAATCACATAAAACTGACCAGGTGAACCTGCACTGTAGGTATCCGACATGTAAAAGAAGCAGTGACCTGAATTTCGTGAATCATGATGGTACTGATCTACCAGCACAGGAAAATGATAACCTGCCGTTTTTACAAACTGAGTTATCACCTGCATCCGTGATCGCGTCCGGCTCGCCTCATCTGCCTCAAATGCTGGAGTCCGGTCAATACCCACCAGGACGATGTCGCTCCTGTTCTTAAATTCGTTATAGACTTTATCAAATTCATTGTTCCAAATCAGATTTATCTGCTGATTGTTTTTGGAATTAAAAAAATAGAGCACCACTGTCTTCCCTTTATGCTGCGACAACCTAAAAGGCTGCCCACCCAAATTATCAAGAGTAAAATCTATACTTTTTAAATTGAGCTTACTGTACACTGGCAACTGATATGCAAGGTTAACACTGTCTGTAAGCCGCTGGTAAAGCTGCTCATACCTGCGCTCGTCCGGTTCCAGTTTGAGAAACGACAAACGGTGGGCAGCTTTAACCGGATCCGATAAAATATCTGCCTTTAGGCAACTATCCGCAACTGAAAAGGCACTTTTATAGTCCCCGGCCTCCAGCAAATACTTCAGGTAATGCTCATTAACTTCTACACCGGATGATTCCGTATGTCTCGCCTCCCTTATTTTTTGAAGAGCGCCCTTTAGATCACCTTTTGCATAAAGTACTTGCGCATATAAATCTAATTGCGAAGACTTTATATATTTTAATCCATTGTCCTTTAGATGATAGGGCTGATCTGTAAAAGGCTGAAATTGGTAGGTATATAAGTCCAATGCTTTTTGAACAAACGATACCGCTGTATCCAGTACACTCCCTTTAGACAGCAACCGGTTGGCGCCATTCAAATAAGCCTGCTTTAACACATATTTTGACCGGATTTTTCTGATATACATTGCCGCTTTTTCCAGCTGTCCACTTTCCAGCTCCATCCTGCTTCGCTGGCTGTAGATCTGATCCAGTCCTTCTTTCGCATATTCAGACCTAAACCTGCGCTCCATTTCGGCCAGTTTTTGCTCATAGAGCGCTCCTGATTTCCCCAGTTCATTCCTTGCTTCGGCAAATGCAAGATCTCCCTCAGGATATTTAGCCAGCAACTGAGCTTTCAAGTCCTCCCTGCCAGTAAGCCAGAAAAAACGTCCGGTAAGGTTGTATAACCGGGTTAAAAATCGATCATTCTTCGCATTTTGCAGCGAATCCCGCCAGTCTTTATTGATCTCTCTAATGATCAAGCTGTCCGGTTTAATCGCCGCACTTTCGAAATAGTCAAGTAAATACTTAGCGCGCAATTGCGGATTTAGTTTAAACTCCCTTCGATAGAGCAACCGGGCTATTTCCGACTGTAAGTTGCTGTTGTAATCCGGCCTTTTATAATTAACAGCCGCTGAAGCCAGAGCGCCAGGTAAAGGTTTGCCATCCTTATAAACCAAAAACAACAACGGTTCATCGACATCCCTCAGATTGTTTTCTGGTTTGATAGAAAATGAAAGTACCGAATCCGGAACAGTAAAATTCCCCTCGATACCCTTTGCGGTCTTCGTTATTTTAAGCGTC
>NZ_DATHGC010000134.1:0-30460 GCF_035317785.1 Pedobacter sp.
GTAAAAACGTCCCAGATCTGAGCTTCCAGCGTTTCCGTGTTGTATCTTAATGAATCTGCAAGCGAAGTACCCTGGCCTTCCATTTTTATGATAGGCCGGCCTATATACTTACCCTTTGAATTGGTTGTACCGCGCGCAAATAGCTGCTTGGTACTGTCGTTATAGGTAATATAATCGGCATCCAGTTCTAAACCCTGATAAACCACTCTTGCGCCGCCGTACAGGTAAACAATTTTTTTGTCGTTGCTGAATCTTGTTGAATCTTTCGCCGAGTATTCCAGTTTCTCGCTCGCAACCGTATCTTTTGAGCTGGTATCCGTAACCGCTTTCTTAGGACCACTTCTTTTAGTCGTATCGTTCTGCCGGATGACCTGCTGCCAGGAAAACGAAGAAAAAGCGACGGCCCGATTACTAACAAATGTTAATAAAACAGTTAAGTTAAGAAAAATGATATACCGTAAAAGTTTCAAATTCGTGTGTGAATGTTATTTTTGCATTAATGTTTAATCCAAAACGTTCAAAATTAATGAAAAATATACCATTGCTCAGACCAAAAGCTATTTTGATCGTATTTATTTCTTTGGCAATCAATATTGTATCTAGCTATCAGGCATTTACGCAAGGATATAAAATAAAAACTATTGTAATTGACGCCGGTCACGGCGGCAGGGATGGCAGTACCAGGGGTCTTTATTCTACTGAAAAGGACGTTGCACTGAAGACAGCCCTGCATCTTGGCGCGGCTATTGAGGCAAACATGAAGGATGTAAAGGTAATTTATACCCGTACTGAGGATGTTTTTATTCCGCTTTACGAAAGAATTGCCATAGCAAACAATGCCAAAGCTGATCTTTTTATATCTATCCATTGCAACGACATGCCTGTTCACAGGTCAACCGTGGTAACCGGATACAGAAGGAACAGCAGGGGAAAGCGGGTGCCCATTACCAGGACTGTAAGCAGAAAAAGTACCTCAACAAGAGGAGTAGAAACATTTGTCTCCGGTATTGGCAGGGTAAACGAACAGGATGAAGCGATAAAAAGAGAAAATGCTGCTATTTTTCTTGAAGAAAACTACAAAGAGAACTATGAAGGATTTGACCCCAACAACCCGGAAAACATGATCATTCTTTCGTTAATGAAAAACACATTCAGAACACAAAGCCTGAGGCTCGCCAAACTGGTACAGGACGAATACATCAATGCCGGCCGTATAGACCGAGGTGTTCAGGAAAAAAGCCTGGCAGTACTGGCGCGTGCCGGAATGCCGGCCATCCTCACAGAGATTGGATTTATCAGCAATCCTGAAGAAGAGGATTATATGAACTCTGAAGCCGGACAAAATGAAATCACCAATTGCTTATTGAAAGCCATTGAAAATTACAAAAAGAACGTCGAAGGATAATTATAACTAAACTACATTTTCATGAGATTAAACAAAGCCTTGTTCCCCTTGCCATTTCTATTTTTATTTTTCAGTTCATTGGTCACATTTTCTCAGGGTTACAAGGTCAAAACTATCGTTATAGATGCAGGTCACGGCGGCAGAAAACCAGGTGCACGGGGGAGCTTTTCTTTAGAAAAAAATGTAGCGCTTGAAGTAGCCCTGAAGCTCGGCAGAAAGATAGAAGAAGAAATGCCGGAGCTTAAAGTGCTCTATACCAGGAAAACGGATGTTGATGTAGATTTTTACAAAAGGGCCGCACTGGCCAATGACAACAACGCTGATCTGTTTCTATCCATACACTGTAATTCCATGCCCGACAGAAGGGTGATATCAGGTTACACGAAAAACAAAAAGGGCAAAAGAATTCCAAGATATACCTATCAAAAAAATACGACCACCAGCGGGACTGAAACCTTTGTTGCGGGTTCGCACCGGTTAAATGAACAAGATGCGGCCATTCGTGAAAATGAAGACATCAAACTCGAAAAAAATTATAAACAAAACTACAACGGCTACGATCCCAATGATCCTGAAACATTTATTATATTATCTTTGTTTAAGAATTTATTTAGGGACAAGAGCCTGAAACTTGCCAGATTAATCCAGAACAACTATACCAATGACGATAACAGGGTTAACAGAGGAGTAAAAGAACAGGGTTTGCTGATCTTGCAGCGTTGCGGATTACCTGCTGTACTTACTGAGATTGGATTTATTTCGAACCCCACTGAAGAGAAGTACATCAACTCAGACAGCGGACAGGCCGAAATTGTAAATTCTATTTTTAAAGCAATAAAAACCTATAAAAAGGAAACTGAAACCAACTAAATTCACAGCACCTGTATATAAAAAACACTCCTTTAAATGAAGATAGCGAACGAAACCAAAGTAGGCATACTGGCAGCCTTCTCCATTGCCTTATTAATAATTGGTTATAACTTTTTAAAAGGTAATGCCATATTTTCAAGTGAGACCATTTTATATGCCAGGTATTCGCATGTCGACGGACTGGCTGTATCCAAGCCGGTATTGATCAACGGATTTCAGATCGGACGTGTGGATAAGCTCCAGCTTCAGCCTGATGGCTCTATTTTGGCTACACTGAAAATCAAAGGTAAATATGAGATTCCAAAAAGCAGTATCGCCAAACTGGAAAGTACAGATCTGCTGGGCAGTAAAGCCATAGTGATGGCCCTGGGTTCGGGTAACGATTATGCACAGGACGGAGACACTTTAAATGCCAACGTTCAAAAAGGCATATTGGAAACCGTACAGCCTGTACAAAAGAAAGCTGAAATGATCATTGGCAAGATGGATTCAATTTTAACCAGCGTCAACTCTATCCTGAATCCCAATTTCCAAAAGAATGTAGACAAAAGCTTCAACAGCATATCGGCTACCCTTGCGTCTCTGGAATCTACTTCTAAAAAAGTAGATAACCTTGTCGGTTCTGAGGGATCACGCGTTTCTGCTATCCTTGCCAACGTGGAGGCCATTTCCAGCAACCTGAAACAAAATAATCAAAAAATCAGTGCCATCCTGAACAACATCAATTCTGTTACTGACCAGGTTGCCGCAGCCAACTTCAAACAGACCTTGGATAATGCGAATAAGGCGGTTGTTGACCTGCAGACCATCGTTGGCAAGATCAATAATGGTCAGGGTTCATTAGGGCTTCTGGTAAACGACACCAAACTATATGACAATCTGAACAATGCCTCCAAAAATCTGGACAATCTGATGATGGACCTGAAGGCAAATCCTAAGCGCTATGTTCATTTTTCCGTATTCGGCGGCGGGAGTAAAAAGGATAAATAAACTATCTTTATATCGTATAGGTATTTCCTTCAATTGCCAGTTCAGTTTTTTCAAAGACAGACCTGGCTTCTTCCAAAAGTGCCTGCAATGTCTTATATCTTGAGGAGAAATGCCCGATCAGCAGTTTGGAAGCTCTTGTAGCCCTGGCGATTTCTGCGGCCTGTAATGCCGTAGTATGATGTGTCTGATTTGCCCGGTCGAGCATTTCATGCAAAAAAGTGGCCTCATGGTATAGCAGATCACAATCTGAAACACTTTCAAAATACCTTTCATCCAGTAAAGTATCTGAACAATATCCATACCTTCTCGGCGTATCAGAATCAGTAGTGTATTCAGCGTTTAGCAATACCCTGCCATCCGGTAATTCCAGGTCTACGCCTCTTTTTAGCAGGGGATAATAATCAATGTTGATTCCTTCAGCCTCCAATTTCTCCACGATAAGCTTGCGCAGGCGTTTCTTTTGGGTAAACCTGAATCCCGTACATGGGATCCTGTGGTTCAGGATCACGGTATCCACTACCAGATCGGCATTTTCAAATATCTGCACCGGCTCTGCGGCTTCTGTAACTACAAATTCTATCGGGTACCTGATCACGGTCTCAGAATACTTAAACTGCAATGCCAGGATCTCCTGAAGGGCTGCAGGAGCAAAGATTTTGAGCGGCTTGATGCGTCCGTTTAAATGAAGGCTTGACAACAGCCCTATCAGCCCAAAATAATGATCGCCATGTAGATGACTGATGAATATAAAATCTATTTTACTGGCCTTAAAACCATATTTGATCAGTTGCTGCTGGGTACCTTCCCCGCAATCGATCAGGTAAAACTTCTCATTACAATTTAAAAGCTGGGCTGTCGGATTTCTATTATGTACGGGAGTAGCAGAACTGCTGCCTAAGATGGTAACCTCAAACTTCATTAACTCAAATCTACGCCGCCCAGCAATTCCTTCTCAATTTCATCCATAAAGATCAGATCAGTAGCTTCATCCAGCTTGGAAACAATAGTCAGTGACTGATCCAGATTAGACATCTCCAATATTTTGGCTACCGCATCGTTGACGCCTGTTACGATAAAGAGACCATTAGCTTTTTTACAAAGCCTGTCGCCTACCAGCAAACTGCTCAGATCCTGAGAATCATCGCATTGTTTAATGGACGACAGATCTAAAACAATATTACGGAAACCTTCTGCATTCAATAAAATGAATTCAGATTTCAATTTAGGCGTATTCTCGTTTGTAAACTTAACTTCATCCAGCCCTAAAACGACATACTTTTCGTGCTTATCTATTGAAAATTTCATGATACTGATTGTGAATTAAATACGAAAATAAGTAAAATTTACCAAAATTAAGCTAAAAGCTGCCCCAATGCTGCCGTTACGTTTTGCTCTATTCTTCTGACCACATCATTTGCGTCGTTTTTTACAAATGTATCTCCAGTGATCTGCTCGTACAGTTCAATATAACGCTCCGAGATAGAACTGACAATTTCAGGGGTCATTAAGGGCACTACCTGTCCATCCTTGCCCTGGAAACCATTTTCTATCAACCATTTGCGGACAAATTCTTTAGACAGTTGTTTTTGAGGCTCACCGGCATCCTGCCTTTTTTCATACCCATCAGCATAAAAATAACGCGAAGAATCAGGAGTATGGATTTCATCGATCAGGTATATATCTTCGGCAACCTTACCAAATTCGTATTTAGTATCCACCAGTATCAATCCGCGCTCTGCGGCCATTTCCACGCCACGCTGGTAGAGTGCGTGCGTATAGTTTTCCAGATGCGTATAATCAGCCACCGACACAATGCCTTTAGCTAAAATATCTTCTTTTGAAATGTCTTCGTCGTGCCCTACCGATGCCTTGGTGGTCGGGGTAATGATCGGCTGCGGCAGCTTGTCGTTTTCCTTCAACCCCTCAGGTAATGAAACTCCGCAAACGCTGCGCCTTCCGGCACTGTATTCGCGCCATGCATGTCCGGCGAGGTAGCCTCTAATGACCATTTCCACCTTAAACGGCTCGCAAATACGGCCAATCGTTACCATTTCATCCGGGGTATCAATCACCCAGTTGGGCACTATATCTTTTGTAGCTGCCAAAAACTTAGCAGCGATCTGGTTCAGCACCTGCCCCTTAAAAGGTATTGCCTCCGGCAATACCACATCAAATGCAGAAATTCTGTCGGTGACCACCATCGCCATAAAGCTGTTGTCAATGGTATATACATCACGCACTTTCCCCTTATAAAAATTTGTCTGCTTAGGGAAGCTGAAATTTGTCTCTTTTATTGCTGTCATTTCCTATTACTGTATATCTCCGTAGGCCTTTAATATCCTTTTTACCAGTTTATGCCTCACCACATCCTCACCGGTCAGGTAAATGATGTCTATACCCGGTATGCCGTCAAGGATTCGCAATCCATTGTGCAGTCCTGACATCTGTTTCCTTGGCAGATCTATCTGGGTTACATCACCGGTTACGATAAACTTCGCCGAAGGACCCATACGCGTCAGAAACATCTTCAATTGAAGATCTGTAGAGTTTTGGGCTTCATCAAGGATCACAAAGCAATTGTCCAGCGTTCTCCCCCTCATAAATGCAAGCGGTGCAATTTCAATTGTCCTGTTCTCCAGATAGAGCTTTAGTTTCTCTGCAGGGATCATATCGTCCAGAGCGTCATATAGGGGCCTCAGGTACGGATCAACCTTTTCTTTCAGATCTCCGGGAAGGAAACCTAAATTCTCTCCCGCCTCAACAGCCGGTCTGGTTAGTATAATCCGTTTGATCTCTTTATTCTTCAATGCCCTTACGGCCAATGCCACCGCAGTATAGGTCTTTCCAGTTCCGGCAGGACCAATTGCAAACAGCACATCATTTTTAATGATACTGTCTACCATTCTTCTCTGGTTAGCAGTTCTGGCTTTCACCATCAGGCCGTTCGTCCCAAAAACGATCACCTCACCACCGCCGCCATTTCCGCCGGCAGCCTTATCGGGTGCGGATGTTTCATCTTCAGCAGCAATTTTTTTTGAAGCCAGAATGGTCTCTACATCACTTGCCAGCAGGGAGCTGTATTTTTCCAGATGACTGATCAGCTGAAGATATTTCTTTTCAAAAGCCTTCAGTTCCTGCTCATCGCCAAGCACTTTCACCTCATTACCGCGCGCTACTACTTTCAATTTTGGAAAAGCATTTTTGATGATCTCGTAATGCTCATTATTAGTTCCCCAAAACTGTACCGGATCTACCGATTCTAATGTTAATTTTAGTTCGTTCAAAATATTGTTTTTTTGATTGAGGTGTATATTCTGATTTAAAAATTGAATATTTGTACGCGATTTGCCGCCTACGCAAGATTAAGAATAAATATTCAATTTTTAATGGCTATTATTACTTTAACAACGGATTTAGGTTCTAAAGATTTTTACCAGGCTGCACTCAAAGGAAGCATTCTGAGCATCTTGCCTGCAGCCAATATTGTTGACGTAACACATGAGGTGCCATCATTTAATATTTCTTATGCAGCGTTCGTTCTTAAAAACGTATACCCTTATTTTCCAAAAGGCACAGTCCACCTGATCGGCATAGATTCTGTATTCAGTGAAAACACAAAATACATTGCTTTAAAGTACCGGGACCACTTCTTTGTCGGTGCAGACAACGGTATTTTTTCCTTACTTTTTGATGAAAAGCCAGACGAGATCGTAGAACTCAACATCATGCAGGACCTCAAATACCTGCACTTTCCGCTGGTCGATATATTTGTTAAAGCTGCGGTACATCTGGCCAAAGGATCCAAACTGAAAGATATCGGTGTGCCAACCGACAGCATAGAACAAAGGATGCTTTTAAATCCCGTCATCGAGCGCGACATTATCCGTGGAAGTGTCATTTATATCGACACTTTTTGCAATGTGATCACCAACATCACCAAAGATCTGTTTACAAAGATCCAGCGGAATCGTGACTTTACACTTTATTTCAGAAAAAGCGAAACCATTACCCAGCTGAGCTGGCATTATAATGAAGTACCCGAAGGTGAAAAACTTTGTTTATTCGGGATCAGCAATCACCTTGAAATTGCTATAAACAAAGGAAAAGCAAGCGGACTGCTGGGCTTGCACCTCAGTGATATCATCCGGATTGAATTCCATCCGTAAAAGTAATGAGGGCATAGAGTTTGCTTACAATTATTTAAAGAAACCTGCTATGATCAAACTGTTACCTTTCCTGCGTTTGCCGGTGCTGACCTTTTTTGTCATCGTCATGTGCACATGCTGCATTTCATTTTCCGCCCGGGCATTTCAGGCAGACACCAGTGCTTATCAAACCCAGCGGTTAAAGGTCAACTCCTTACTCACAGATCGCAGTAACAAATTTGGGCAATATGATCAGAGTTTAGATCAGCGAACAGGCATTTTCGGTTTTCAAACCAAACAGGATATTAAAAATTCCAATGAGATATTAAGACAGATCGTACTTAACGACAACAATATCTTTAAAGAGCTGAAAATACTGATGAATTACAAAGACCAGGAAGTGCAGCAGGCCCAGCGCAGTGCAAACAGCACCAATACCCGGATCCAAAGCTACATGCTGTCCATCAAAAAATTGCAGGACCAGAATGAACTCCTCAAAAAGGAAGCAGAAAACGGGAGAGCCGGCAAGACACTCTACATCAGCATCGCAATACTTTCACTGATTGCGTTACTGGGCGCTGTATACTTTTTCAGAAACAAACTCAGGGCTGCACAACAATCTTAATGGCAAAGCAATGAAAAAATGGCTGTTTAAGATATTGGTAAAGATCAACAAGGCGGTACTGCCTAGTCTTTATCAAAAAGATCCAATGAAGCTGAGCACCCTGCAAAAAGCAATATTGGCTTACCGGTACTGGGCGTTGACACAATCTTTGTAGACATTTATTACCGGAAGACAATATTAAAGGCAGACAACATTATATGCTGGCAATATTACTGGCAAGCAGTCAATTATTTGATATAAAAAATCGTCATTGCGAGGTACGAAGCAATCTCCTGGCAGCATTTAACCAGAGATTGCTTCGTACCTCGCAATGACGATAGTAATTTCGGACTACTAATCCGTCTTATTGTTATTTATTGAAATGCCCGATTATTTATTGAAATGTTCAATAATCAAAGTAGCCAGTTCAACTCCTATCCTTTCCTGTGCCTCATTTGTTGCGGCCCCAATATGCGGAGTTAACGAAATCTTTGCATGCTGCAGAATTCCTGTTCTTGGAGTAGGTTCATCATCATAAACATCCAGACCAGCAAAAGCAACTTTACCACTGTCAAGTGCGGCAATCAGTGCCTCCTCATCAATAGTTCCACCCCTTGAGCAATTGACCACACCCACGCCTGGTTTCATTTTCGAAAACTCTTCTGCGCCCAATATCGGTTTATCCGCAAACGGGGTATGCAAGCTGATGAAATCACTGCCAGAGATCACCTCTTCCAGTGAAACTGTTTTGAAAGGGATCTCTACAGAAACACCGCCCTGAAAAGTCAAAGGAAGCGTACCTTCTGCAGGAAAAAGATCGTAAGCCAGCACATTCATACCCAGCCTTAATGCAACCTTGGCAGTTTCACGGCCTATACGGCCAAAACCGATGATCCCCATAGTCTTGCCCTGCAGCTCAACACCACCGGCATAGGCCTTTTTCAGTGCATTAAATTTAGTGGCACCTTCAACAGGCATTTTCCTGTTTGAATCCTGTAAGAAACGAATCCCTGTAAACAAGTGTGCAAATACCAGTTCAGCTACCGATAAAGACGAAGCCGCAGGAGTATTCACAACCGCAACACCCTTACTGCGTGCATAGTCCACATCAATATTATCCATCCCTACACCACCCCTGCCGATCAGTTTAATGTTAGGTACCTGATCAATCAGTTCTTTACGAAGTTTGGTAGCGCTGCGTACGGTTATACCGTCATAATTCAGCAATGCCTCAGCTAATTTATCTTGTGCAACAGTTTCTGTATCAACAACAAAGCCCGCGTCTTCCAGTAATTTTTTACCGACAGGATCGATCCCGTCGTTTGCAAGTATCTTAATCATTAACTTATATTTTATTGGTGTTTTTCTGCAAAAATCTGCATTAATTCTATTAAAGCATGAACACTGGTGATCGGCAGCGCATTATAAATCGACGCTCTGAAACCGCCCACACTTCTGTGTCCTTTTATGCCCTCAACCCCATTCTCTTCCGCAAATTTCAGGAAGGGTTTTTCCAGTTCAGGATTTTCCATCACAAAGCAAACATTCATCCTGGAACGGTCTTCAACCGCACAAGTTCCTTTAAACAAAGGATTTCTGTCAATCTCCGTATAAAGCGCATGCGCTTTGGCCTTGTTCTCCTTTTCAATTTCCGCAACTCCGCCTTTGGCTTTCAGCCATCTCAGATTGAGCATGGCCACATAGATAGAAAATACCGGAGGCGTGTTGTACATGGATCCGCCTTCAATGTGAACTTTATAGTCCAGCATCGAAGGAAGTTTCCTTCCTGATTTGCCCAGGATCTCATCTTTAACAATAGCAATGGTCAGACCTGCAGGGCCAATATTCTTTTGGGCACCGGCATAGATCAGGTCAAACTGGGAAACATCAATTACCCTGCTCATAATGTCTGATGACATATCGCAAACTACAGGAACATTTGTCTTAGGAAAACTAAACAGCTCCGTACCATATATCGTATTGTTGGAAGTGCAGTGGAAATAAGCACTGTCTTCAGGAATTACATAATCCTTAGGTACATAAGTAAAGTTCGACTCTTTTGATGTTGCCACAACATTCGCTGTTCCAAAAACCTTCACTTCTTTAATCGCCTTATTTGCCCACACACCGGTTTCCAAATAGGCAGCTGTGCCACCTTCCGGCAATAAATTCATAGGAACCATTGAAAACTGCAAACTAGCGCCGCCTTGTAACAACACAACCGAGTATCCCGATGGTATATTCATTAATTCTTTAATCAATTTAACGGTTTCTTCTACTACCGCTTCAAATTCAGCAGTTCGGTGAGAGATCTCCAGGATGGATAAACCATCTTTAAAATCCAGTACCGCCTGTGATGCTTGTTTAAATACTTCTTGAGGTAAAATACATGGGCCTGCGCCGAAATTGTGTCTCATTTTTATGGTGATTTATAATGGATGTAAATCTAGCAATTTTATATGTTTTATCGTCTGGAATTCTTGAATTTTATGATGAGTTTGAAGTTCAGCTGACGTCCGGTCAAATAGTTTGGAATAGCATATTGTACGTTATTTACATCTTTTAACCACAAATACGAAACAGTATTGTTGATGTTCAACAAATTAAATACTTCCAGATGCGCAGAAAACGAACTAAAATATTTATCTAAAAATTTAGGCTTCCGCAAGGCCAGATCATCCAGAAAATCTTTTGAAAATCCGATGTCTACACGCTTGTATGCCGGGATGCTAAAATCGTCAGAATATTGTCTCACCAGCGGTGCACCCAGCGGCAGTTTGGAACCATAAAGCAGGTTCAGGTGCACCTTATAGGTCGGGCTGTTCAGCAACCGGTCCTGAAAGTAAACAGAGAAGTTTACCCTTTGGTCTGTTGGCCTTTTTAAATACCCATTGTCATCTCCCGGGATGTCCTGATTGGCCTTCATCAGGGAAATCCTAAAGTAAGAAAGCAGATCTTTTACAAACTCTCCTCCTACGCTAAAATCGGCCCCGTAAGTATAGCCGCGGGCCTGCTCCCTGGCCAGGTATTTGATCCTCACATTGTCCATCATATACGGAATTAACCGATCCTGGTATTTAAAATAAAGTTCGGAGGTAAACTTGAGCCGTGTACCCAGACCATCAAAAGCATAATCCAGACCTATCGAGGTATTGTACGATCTCTGTGCCTGCTGATGCAGGTTGGGCACGCCGTTAAAGTCCCTGATGCTTCTATAATCCGGAGCCTGCTGGTATACTCCTGCTGTAAACCTGAAGATCTTATTGTTATTGGGAGACCGGTAGGCGAGCAGCAATCTCGGACTGAGGAGCAGCTGTTCACTCAGCGAATTGTAGTTTGCCCTTACCCCCAGCTGCAGATCAGAATGGCCGGACACCTTGTAGCTGTCCTGCACATATGCAGTAAGATACTGTATAGAAATCCTGTTTTCGGTGCCGATAAAATTATCCTGATAAAAACTTTTAACACTGCCCGGCAATAGAAGTCCTGCAGAATCAATCAAACTATATTCTGTCAGTTCATCCCGGTAATTTTTGTTTTCAAACCGGAACCCTGCAGAAAAGACATGGCTGTTATAGTTTTGATCGGCCTTTATTTCTGAACTGAAAATTTCCGATTCCAGGTTGTTATGGGCATAATTGCTATAGCCTCCTGTAGCTTTACTCCTGGTGCCCTTCGTTCCCGCATTATTATAAAGTTCATCCAGTAAATACCTGCCTTTTATATCAATACGTTCACGTTCCAGTGTATTAAAATAACTGTTGATCCATTTGACCGACAGATTGGCTTCAGGAAACCAGGCAGCCGTTAATGCAGCCCCGGCTGACTGGTAATCGTCTACCTCCTCTCCGGCATAGACCGTCTGCAATCTCAATAAGGTATTCAGCGTACCAAATTTCGTCTCACGGCTTTCCGGCACCAGCCTGAAGCTGCCGCTGTTGAAACTGCCTAAAAAATTGAGGGAGAACTTTTCAGACAGGTCATACTGATAGATCAGCTGAGCATCTGTAAAGCTTGGGGCATAACTGCCCCTGTTGTCCTGTTTATTCAGTACAGTAGAATTATTCTTATACCTCAGTCCCGCAAGCAGGTAACTGTTTTTGTTCAATATCTTTGAGCTAAAAGCCCCGCCGAGAAAACCCAGGTTTAGTATAGCCTGACTGCTATCCGGCCGGTTATAACGAACATCCAGTACTGAAGACAGCTTATCCCCATAACGGGATTCAAATCCACCGGCAGAGAATTTGGCTGAGCTGAGCAAATCGCTGTTGATAAAACTTAGTCCCTCCTGCTGCCCATTTCTGATCAAAACCGGTCTGCTGATTTCTATGTCATTTACATAAACCAGGTTTTCATCAAAATTACCGCCCCTTACACTATACTGCGAACTCAGTTCATTGTTTACTGACACGCCGGGCAATGTCTTAAGTATTGCTTCAAAATTTCCGGATACAGAAGGTCTGGTTGAAACATCTGCAATGTTGATGATGGAGGTATTACTCAACTGGTTTTGTTTATTGGTAATGGTTACCTGCTCCAGTTCATTGATATTTTCTGTCATGACCACATCCTGAACCATCCTGCCTGCCTTGTCTTGCCTGACCTCAGTCAGAATAGACTTGTAGCCCAGCAAGCTGTATTTTAAAGTAAAAAAGGTACTGGTAGAATAAATGTTATAAACTCCTTTTTCGTCTGAGATTGCAGACTGGTTCTGGCCGAGAATACTTATAGTAACCTTTGGCAGCGGATTTTTAAGGTCATCAGTAACCGTACCTGTAACCTTGATCACCGGCTGGGCTTGCACATAGACAAATCCCAGCAAAATCATAAAAAGCAACAGACGGATTTTGAGCATCAATTTTTTAGAGTTTCACGATTCCAGCGTCAAGTTTTTTCATATCTGCAATCACATCCTGCGGTGAAGCAGCGGCAAATACCGCATTGCCGGCCACAAACACATTGGCTCCGGACTGTATCAATATTTCAAGGTTATGCAATCCTACCCCGCCGTCTACTTCTATCAGCAAGTCAGGATTTAACAGTGAAGCCATCGCCCGCAGTTCCTTCACCTTATTTAAAGTATTTGGTATAAACTGCTGTCCGCCAAAGCCCGGATTTACCGACATCACCAGGACCAGGTCGAGGTCCGGAAGAATGTCTTTCAGTAAAGATACCGGTGTATGCGGATTAAGTGCCACCCCCGCCTTGCATCCGGCAGCATGAATGGACTGCACCACCCTGTGCAAATGTGTGCAGGCTTCGTAATGCACGGTGATTACAGCAGCACCGGCTTCCGCAAAACGCTCGATATAATGCTCCGGGTTTACGATCATCAGGTGAACATCCAAAGGTTTCCGCGCATATTTTTCAATGGCAGCCATGACAGGAAATCCAAATGAAATATTTGGGACAAACACACCGTCCATAATGTCTACATGAAACCAGTCCGCCTCACTTGAGTTGATCATTTCAACATCGCGCTGAAGATTGGCAAAATCAGCAGAGAGAACAGATGGTGCGATTAAGTGTTTCATGGTGTTTGGGGGCTATTTATGAGGTAAAGATAAATAAATAACCCATGTAAATAAAAAGCCTCCCGATTTATCGGGAGGCTTTTAAATAGTAGTATTACTATTCTGAATAAATTATTCAGCAGCTGTTCTTACGCTGGTTTATTTTCCGCTGATCCTTCTGCCCTTGCAGGACGAGGCAATAATGCTTTTCTGGAAAGCTTCATTTTACCTTGTTTATCTACATCCAAAAGTTTCACTTCAATCTTATCACCTTCTTTAAACACACCGTCCATTGTTTCCAAACGGGTCCAGTCTATTTCAGAAATGTGCAGTAATCCGTCTTTACCTGGCATGATCTCAACGAAAGCACCAAATGGCATGATCGACTTCACTTTACCCTGATAAGTAGCACCTATTTCCGGTTTAGCAGCGATGGCATTGATACGGCTTACCGCAGCATCAATAGCAGCCTTGTTATCCGCAAAGATCTCAACGATACCCTTGTTGCCAACCTCTTCGATAGAGATAGAAGCGCCGGTTTCGCGTTGCATTTCCTGGATAATTTTACCGCCTGGCCCGATTACCGCACCAATAAATTCTTTATCAATGCTCAGAGAAACGATACGTGGAGCGTGGTCTTTGTAATCCTCACGAGGCGCAGAAATTGTTTTCTTCATCTCGTTCAGGATATGCAGACGGGCTTCTTTAGCCTGGTTCAAAGCGTTGGTTAATACTTCCCATTTCAAACCATTGATCTTCAAGTCCATCTGACAGGCTACGATACCTTTTTCAGTACCGGTTACTTTAAAGTCCATATCACCCAAATGATCTTCATCACCTAAAATATCTGAAAGGATTGCGTATTTACCTGTTTTCTCATCAGTGATCAATCCCATGGCAATACCCGAAACCGGTGCTTTGATTTTGATACCGGCATCCATCAGCGCAAGTGTACCTGCACAAACAGTAGCCATTGATGAAGAGCCATTAGATTCCAGGATATCCGAAACAATACGGATCGTATATGGATTTTCTTCCAGCCCTGGCAATACTTTCTTCAAAGAACGCATCGCTAAGTTACCGTGACCGATCTCACGACGGCCTGCACCCCTGTTAGGACGAACCTCACCGGTTGAGAAACCGGGGAAGTTATAGTGCAGTAAGAATTTATTGTATCCATTGATGAAAGCACCATCGATCATCTGCTCATCATCTTTAGAACCTAAAGTAACAGTGGTCAATGATTGAGTTTCACCACGGGTAAACACCGCTGAACCATGTGCTGCAGGCAAATAGCCTACTTCAGACCAGATCGGGCGTACTGTGCGCGCATCGCGGCCGTCCAAACGAATTCCTTCGTCTAAAACCAGGTTACGAATGGCATCATACTGTACATCGTGGAAATATTTTTTAGAAAGGAAGCCGGTTACATCATCAATGTCTTCGCCCAAAGTAGCAATGAAGTCCATTAACACTGCACCAAACGCGTCGCCGCGCTCACCTTTGCTCGTATTGCTTTTCGCAATTGCATATACTTTATCATAAGCATAAGCAAAAACCTGCGCTCTCAATTCAGGATTACTGTCTTCATGAGAATAAGTACGCTTTACCGTCTTACCTACAAGCTCGGCCAGTTCTTTTTGGGCCTGAACCTGTATCACGATAGCCTTGTGTGCAAACTCGATCGCCTCAACCATTTCAGCCTCAGAGATCTCATCACACTCACCTTCCACCATCACAATATCATTTTCAGTACCGGCAACAAGGAATTCCATATCAGCGCGCTCTAAATCGCTTACATAAGGGTTGACCACAAATTTGCCGTCAATCCTTGCTACGCGTACTTCAGAGATCGGTCCGTTAAAAGGAATATCTGAAACCGCGATCGCGGCAGAAGCTGCCAGACCGGCTAAACAGTCAGGCATTATATTTTTGTCAGAAGAGATCAAAGAGATCATCACCTGCGTATCAGAGTGATAATCTTCAGGGAACATCGGACGTAAAGCACGGTCTACCAAACGGGAGATCAAAACCTCATAGTCAGACAGCCTTGCCTCACGGCGCAAGAAACCACCAGGAATACGGCCTGCGGCGGCATATTTCTCCTGATAATCTACAGATAAAGGTAAAAAATCGACACCAGCCTTTGCACCTACTGTAGAAACTACAGTTGCCAAAAGCATGGTATCACCCATTTTAACTACTACTGAACCATCTGCCTGTTTAGCTAACTTTCCGGTTTCAATCTCGATTGTTCTTCCATCGCCCAGATCGAACGATTTTTTTATTACATTCATTTAAAATTAGTTGTGGTGTGTTTTCCTCTTTTACACACCGGATTTATATATGTGTTTTTTACTTTTAAAGTAAAAAGCCATTCCAGAAGAATGGCTTTTCCTGATATAATTACGCTTATTTGCTGTCTTTCGACCCCAAAGGTTTAATGATATCCCTAAGTCCTAATGACTTAATGATAGCACGGTAACGCTCAATATCTTTTTTGAACAGGTAAGCCAGGATACCGCGGCGTTTACCTACCAATTTTTGTAGTGACAACTGGGTAGAAAAATCTTTACGATTTTTCTTTAAGTGTTCTGTTAAGTGCGCAATACGATATGTAAATAACGCTACCTGACCTTCTGCTGAACCTGTGTTGGTTTCTACTTCTCCGTGCTGTTTAAAGATTTCGGACTTCTTTTCTTTACTTAAATACATTCTTGAATGGTACTAAAGTGTATAAAATTAATTAATTGCTGCAAAGATACTTTAAGTTTTAAAGATTAACAACATCTCCATGTAATTCAATTTATATTAAGTTTGTAAACCCAATCGCCTGATCATGGAAACAACCCGGTACAGCATATTTGAAAGTGAATTGAAAGTCCGTCCTGATGACATCGACATGTTCAACCACGTCCACAACAGCAAATACTTTGATTATGTGCTGGCGGCCAGGTATGATCAGATGGCGGAATTTTACAAAATGCCCATGGAGTCCTTTTTGGAAAGCGGCTATGGCTGGGTGGTGCGTACTGCCCTTGTTGATTTTAAACGTCCGCTCCTGCTCGGCGATGTCATTGCTGTACGTACGGGTATCCTGACCATCAATGAAAAAGGATGCCGTGTACAGTTTGAAATTGAAAACAAGCGTACCCGCAAGATTGCCGCTGATGGCTGGTTCGATTATGTCATGATCGATACCAACACTGGCAAAGGCTGCAAGGTCAATGAAGACATGATCAAAGCCTACAGCATCTGATTTATTTTCCCATAACCCTGCCCGGTTTATCGGGTTTACATGCCTTCCTACTGAGTAAGCAATGTCTAAACAATAGATACGGGGTGAGTGCACCTTTTTTCGGAAAAAAGGTGCACTCACCGTGGACTCAGGGTGCACTCACCCTGCACTCAGTAAGAACGGAAACAAAGCTCAGAAAGAAACCATATACTATCGGACGAAATAGAAAATGAAATGGAGAGCGCTGAATTAGCTGTTTAAACATTAAACAAATATTTCATAAAAATAATAAAATGTTGTTGTAATTAAAAAAAACAATTCTATATTTGCCACCTTACAAACAAAAACCGCAGAACGATGAAAATCTTTGCAGTCCGTTTGAGGTTCTAAGAACCAAGGGCTCCACCTTCTCGCAGCATCACAGATTCAGCAATTCGGGGCTGATGACGGTTTAATTTATTTCTTTTTTATTTCCTATTTTATGTCAGAACAGAATACAGCTTCACTGGGCAAGCTATCTCAAATTTTTAATCTTATCAAACAGGCCATCAAAGGCGAGGAACTCGACTTTACTCAGGGAAGTATCCGTAAAGCAGTGGTACTGCTGGCCATACCTATGATGCTGGAAATGGCCATGGAATCTGTCTTTGCATTGGTAGACCTTTACTTTGTGGGCCATCTGCACAACAGCAGTCACGCCATTCAAACCGTAGGGCTAACGGAATCCGTACTTACGGTGATCTATTCGCTCGCCATTGGCATGAGCATGGCGGCTACCGCTGTAGTGGCCAGACGTATCGGCGAAAAAAATCCCGAGGCGGCAGCCAGGGCAGGCATACAGGCAGTAATTATTGCTTTCGGCATCAATCTGGTCATCAGTGTCGCCGGTTTCATTTATGCAACAGATATCCTGTTGTTAATGGGTGCCTCTGCAGAAACCGCAGCACAGGGAACTCCTTTTATAAAGATCATGATGGGCGGCAGTATCATTATTGTATTGCTGTTCCTGATCAATGGTATCTTCAGAGGAGCAGGTAATGCAGCTATAGCTATGAAAAGTTTATGGATCGCCAATATCGCCAACATTATACTATGCCCTGTCTTCATCAATGGCTTCGGACCCGTTCCTGCATTTGGACTTACCGGCGCCGCTATGGCTACCAGTATGGGCAGGGGCATTGGTGTCTGCTACCAGGTCTATCACCTGGCCAACGGCAAAAATCAGCTGAAGATCCATTTGTCCTATTTCAAACCGCAGTGGGAACAGATCAAGGCTTTGTTAAAGATCGCGACTCCGGGTATCTTTCAGTTCGTCATTGCTTCCTGCAGCTGGATATTTTTGGCGAGGCTGGTGGCAGAGACCGGCGGTGACCACGGTTCGGCAGGTTACCAGACCGCACTAAGACTCATGATGTTCTTTATGCTTCCGGCATGGGGAATGAGTAATGCCGCGGCGACACTCGTAGGACAAAATCTGGGGGCAAAACGACTGGACAGGGCCGAACAGTCTGTGTTTAAAACTGCAAAGTATGTCGCGATCTATATGGCTTCTGTCATGTTCATCACTTTTGCTGTAGGCCGGTACTTCATTTCTTTTTTCAGCAACGATGTCCAGATCCAGGAAGTTGCTCAGCATGCCTTGCACATCATGAGCATCGGGTATATTTTTTACGGTATGGGTATGGTACTGATCAGTACTTTTAATGGTGCGGGCGACACCTGGACACCAACCTGGGTAAATGTATTCGGATTTTGGTTATTCCAGATCCCGCTCGCTTTTCTGCTGGCAAAATATTTTGAACTTGGACCGACAGGAGTTTTTATAGCCATACCGGTCGCTGAAACGGGCATTGCCTTAGCGGGTTATATCCTGTTTAAAAAAGGAAGATGGAAAACCATTAAGGTTTAGCCGTTTCGGGCATATATTTTAATCCGGGCGTAAGCCAGTGCAATAGCATCACACGGGAGTAGCGGTAATTAAAGGGGGCAAACAACAATACACCTCCGATAGTTATCGCTACATATGCCCATAGATTCTCATAGGTAAGCTCGAGTCCAAAAAAATAAGCTCCGGCAGCTAATGCGATCATCTCTGCTACGTTCATGGCGTAGCTGATGAACATGGCCACATAAAAAAAACCCGGTTCTCTCTCAAAGCGGAGCTGGCAATGCGGACAGTATTCGTTAGTGACCTGTCCTTTAAGCGACAGCATACTACCAGAAAAAATAGCTCCCTCTCTGCACCTCGGGCATTTACAGGACACAACTGCTTCTAATTTAGAAATGGGTTTCATGATCCTCAAAATAAACATCCGCCCTCAATGGATCGGATACAGCAAAGATAAGGAGGTATATGATCAAACTTTATGATCCAGATCATAACACGTTTTTTCCGGGTCATGTGCAGGTCATATCATTTTTTAAAAAGCTTGCCCTTTATGAGTTTAAATTGCTGCTGATCAGAAAGTTTCTTTATAGCTCTGATCACTGTTTCCACCCTGAGCCCGCTCATGTCGGCCAGCTGCTGACGTGTCAGTTTGAGTTCTTCGCCGGGCTGCAGGTCTCCCAGCAGGTAATTGAGCAGGGTACTGATCCGGTGATCTGCCTGTTCATTGGCCAGTTCTTCGAGCATCATCGATTTGTAAAAGAGCCGGCTGCTCATGGTCCGGATCAGGTCCATGCTAAATTCACGATGTTCTTCCAGAAGCTGGAGAAACTGAGTTCTGTTTACTGCAATGATCTCGGTATCTTGTGTGGCGATGGTATCGGCGAGGTACTTTTTGTTGAGCAGCAGGGCGGGCTCACCAAAATACTCACCTGTCTTGAACAAACCCTGGATAAATTCCTTCCCCTCATCATTTACAGTGACCATTCTTACCCTGCCGCTTTTGATGAAATATACGGAACGGGGCATTGTATGGGCGTGGTAAATCACCTCGCCTTTTTTGTACATGGTTGTTTTATAATGATTGTCTAGCAGGTATTTGATCATGGTAAAAATTGAAGGTTTTTCTTTATCCTATGGTTTCCCTGACGAGTTTGGTATAGAAATCATTCAATTTCATGCCCATCGCTGCGACCTGCTGAGGAATAAAACTTGTTGCCGTTTGTCCGGGAATGGTGTTGATCTCAATAAAATAGAAATCCCCTTCATCTCCTGACAGGATAAAATCAATACGGACCACTCCCCGGCAGTTTAGCTTAGTGTATACCGCAGCAGCGATTTCTCCTACTCTTTCGACGGTCTCTGACCTTAATGGGGCAGGTGTGGTTTCAGTAGCGACTCCGGGTGTATATTTCGCTTCAAAATCAAAAAACTCTTTGGCAGTTTCTACTTCTGTAGCCGGGAGCACGGTGATCTTTCCATCCAGCTTCACTACGCCAACAGTAAATTCCCTGCCAGATATGAATTCTTCGATCAGGATCTGCGAATCTTCGTTAAATGCCCGTTCTACAGCAGCTTCCAGGTCATCGGCAAGATTAACTTTCGTCATCCCTATACTGCTGCCCCCATTGTTTGGTTTGACAAAATAAGGCAGTTTGAGGTCTTTTTTTATTTGAACGGTGCTGTAATTGCCATTTTTGAAGATCTGTACAGATTTGGCGACATTTAGCTGCGCAATGCCACAGACTATGGCTTTGGTATAACCTTTATTCATGGTTATGGCAGAGGTAAGCGCATCGCAGGTCGTATATGGCAGGCCCAGCATATCAAAATAACCCTGCAGCTTCCCATCTTCGCCTGGTGAACCGTGAATGGCAATAAATACACCGTCAAATTTAATTTTCCGGCCTTGTATGGTGAGGGAAAAATCATTGCGGTCTATTTCTATTTTTACGGAATCGGACGGCTCATAAAACCAGCCCTGCTGGGTCAGCATGATCTTATAAACTTCAAACTTGTCAGTGTCCAGGTTCTGAGCGATGGTGGCTGCACTTTTAACGGATACTACCCATTCTCCTGTAGTACCTCCGGTCAGTAATGCTATTGTTTTCTTCATGTTATGATCTGTCTGGGGGTCGTTATTTAAATCATCGTCAGAAAATATACTGCTTAAACATCATATTCATACGGTCGTCATGCCGGCGAAGGCCGGTATCCCGGAATAGAAAGGGGAACCTGCTAATACGGGAGCATGACGATCGCTTTAGCTAAAGCAATCATTCAGGATGACAATACCCATGAAGCTCAAAAATATAAATTACTTGGTGCTTTGTCATTTTAATTCCAATTAAATATTTTTTTAATCTAAATTTGGGCGACATACCTTCAGCATAAAAAACGCATGGGCAAATTCATATCTTATCTTAAAACAAACTCTTTTAGAAATAACTTCATCGCTGCTGTAATCACTGTTGCGATACTGCTTTTCATTGCGTTCTTTAGCCTGAGGTATTATACCAAGCATGGACAGGGGCTGAACGTTCCGGCACTCAAAGGTTTATCTTTTACCCAGGCGGTGAGCAAACTCGAGGAACTGGGTTTCAGGTATGAGGTGGATTCGGTTTACATTATGGACACCCCGCCGGGAACTGTCATTGACCAGGATCCTGACGCGAGGACCTTTGTGAAGGACAACCGTACAATTTACCTGACAGTAAGCATGAACACTGCGCCGAACGTCAAACTTCCTGATGTCGAATTCAAATCTTTAAGACAGGCACAGGCCATCATTGAAAGTTTTGGTCTGAAACTTGGGGATACCACTTATAAACCGGATGTAAGCAGAGATGTTGTACTGCAGGTTTCTTTTAGCGGACAGCCAATAAAAGCCGGCGAAACGATCCCTAAGGGATCAAGGATCGACTTTTTACTGGGTGACGGCAAAGGCAGTGAAGAGGTGGACATCCCTACCCTGCTGGGTCTTACCAAGGATGAGGCCTTGTTTGCCATAAGAAATGGCGCAATGCTGAGTTTGGGTACCGTTACTTACGAGGGCGCCGTCACAGATTCTGCTGCGGCAATTGTGATCAAACAGGACCCTATAGTTACAGATTCAACAACCAAAGTAAAGATCGGAACGCCGGTTAACATTACATTATCTAACAAAAAATAATATATACTACCCTTCTATATGTCAAACGAAGAAAATAAGAAAAGCTCCGGAAATGGCTCTAAAATAATGATCGCTCTTGTACTGGCAGTTTTGGCAGTCGGCGGATACTACGGACTTAAATTGTACAAAACCTATTTTGCACCCAATACAACAGGCAAGGAAAAATACCTTTATGTAAGGACCGGCTATAAAATTGATGACTTGTATCAGGAAATCAGGCTCAGGGACATGCTGACAGATATCAGTTCTTTTACCGCAGCTGCAGAGAAAATGGGGCTTCAGGGGACATTGAAACCGGGAAGGTATAAACTGGCGAAGGGCATGAACAACAGGAGTATCATCAATATGCTGAAGGCAGGAAATCAGGACCCGGTGATGCTGAAATTCCAGAACATCCGTAAGAAAGAAAACTTTGCAGCTTTTTTGTCCGGAAACCTGGAACCCGACTCTTTGACTTTCATTAACCTTCTGGATTCAGCCGCACTAATTGAAAAGTATGGTTTCACAAAAGACAACAGTTATGTGATGTTCATTCCGAATACCTATGAAATGTACTGGAATATTTCTGCTCCGGATTTCTTTGAAAGGATGCACGATGAATATAACAAGTTCTGGAATGAGGACCGCAAACAAAAAGCTGCTGCTTTAAACCTTACGCCCGTACAGGTTTCAGTTCTGGCATCTATTGTGGATGCAGAGGCATTATATGATAAAGAAATGCCCATTATTGCTGGTCTTTACCTGAACCGTCTAAATAAGGGAATATTGCTCCAGGCTGATCCGACTGTGATTTATGCCAATGACGATTTTACGGTAAAGCGTGTGACCAATGCGCTGCTCAGCGTACAGTCACCGTATAATACTTATAAATATGCGGGCTTACCTCCGGGGCCCATCATGATGCCCAGTATCAATGCGATAAACGCTGTTCTGAACAGGGATAACAATGACTACATTTATATGTGTGCTAAGGAGGATTTTTCCGGCTACCATAATTTCGCAATTACTGTGCAGGACCACGACCGAAATGCCAAAAAATACCGTGACGCTTTAAATAAACGCAACATTTACAAATAATCATGTATACACACAGCACCAAGATAAGAGTAAGATACAGTGAAACGGACCAGATGGGCTATGTTTACTACGGCAATTATGCGACATATTATGAGGTAGGCCGGGTTGAAATGCTCCGCAGTCTGGGCATGAGCTATGCGACGATGGAGCGCGATGGGGTAATGCTTCCGGTGCTGGAGCTAAACTGTAAGTTTATAAAGCCGGCCTTGTATGATCAGGAGATCACTATCGTGACCTCTGTAAGCGAATTGCCGGGCGTGCGGATAAGGTTTGAATATGAACTTTTTAATGAAGCCGGTGATTTGGTCAATACGGGTAATGCAACTCTGGTATTTATCGATAGGAATAAAAATAAGCCCTGCCCCGCTCCTGTAGAATTCATGGAAAAGCTCAGGAAATATTTTAACTAAAGATTAGATGGAATGGGTACATAATCAGCTGCTGAAGATCAAACTTTATTCCCTGTTTGTGGACTGGACGAAAGTTTGCGTTTTGCCGGGCTTTAGTCCACTGCCGTTATATACTGTGGCTACTTTCTTTTTTAAAGAGATTGGCAAAGATTCTTTGGTGAACAAGGCTTCTTCACTGGCCTACAATTTTATGCTAGCCATTTTCCCGGCCATTATCTTTCTGTTTACACTAATTCCCTTTATCCCAAAAAGCATTGGTTTCCAGGAACAGCTCATGAAGCTGATCATCCTGGTATTGCCAGCCGATGCTTATGGGGCATTTAGTACTACACTGGATGAGATCGTCAATAAGCAAAATAGCGGCTTATTGTCCTTTGGTTTTATATTGTCATTGTTTTTTGCTACAAATGGCGTACACAGCCTCATGATGGCTTTTAACAAGTCGTCTCTGATCATAGAGACCCGCAGCTGGCTTAAACAGCGTCTCATGGCGGTCGCGCTCACATTGATCATTGCTTTTTCTGTGATCGTTTGCATTGTGGCGATGACCGTCGGTGAAATCGCATTAAATTACATTGATACCGAACTGAACATCAAAGATGCGCTGACAACTTTTGCGATCCAGCTGACCAGATGGACCTTACTGGGTATACTTTATTTCGTAACGATATCTATTTTGTACAGGTACGGCCCCGCACATGCAAAAAAATGGAAGTTCTTTAGTGCGGGCTCCTGGCTGGCCACTATTCTTGCCTTCCTGACCATTTGGGGTTTCTCCTTTTACATCAATAATTTCAGTTCCTATAATAAAGTGTATGGCTCGATAGGTACGCTGATTGTGATTATGATCTGGCTATACCTCAATTCCCTGATATTGCTGGTGGGGTTTGAGTTAAATGCCAGTGTTGATCTGTCCAAACGCAGTGTGAAGATCATCAGGCCTAACTTCAATTTGTTCAAAAAATCGGCCCCTGCGGCCGATAAACTGGAGCGGAAGTAAATTTTACTTACTCAGTTTTAAGCATTTATCAATTTTTCATTAAAAAATCTACCGCATTGTTTGCAGATTCAAGTCGTATTTGTACTTTTGCGCCGGAGAGTTGGCAGAGTGGTCGATTGCGGCAGTCTTGAAAACTGTTGATGTGTAACAGCATCCGCGGGTTCGAATCCCCCACTCTCCGCCAGTTTGCATCTAACAAACGAAATAATCGCCCTTAGAGTAACATCTAGGGGCTTTTTTTTATAAGTGTGTAATTTTACTTTAGGAAAACCCACCATTAATGTAGAGTTATCCCTCCGAAATGCGTTCTATGTCATATAACTATTTATAAAATTTTATGACAAGACAGTTACCCCAGATCAAAAATGTGTTATTGATGCTGATCATGCTCATCAGCCTCTCTGCGTGCAAAAAAGACGCACTAAAAGTAGATACCGAAAAACGATATGTAGAGAAAACAAGTGCACCGCCTACAGATCTTGCAGGTGGAGCGATGAACCTCGTACTGAAACCTGGTGGAGTAGCCGATCTCAATCCAGGGGGAGACATCGTATATAGAGGCACTTATGACATCAGCGGGAAAAAGATTACGGTCAAAATTCCGGACCTCGACATGAAATACAGATTCACTATTATCTCCGATCAGGAATTACAGGCTGAAGACGGCGAGAAGCTCAAGTTGGCCCAGTAACCAAGGACAAAACAAAGGAAGCCTACGAGATATAATAGCAAAAACAACTCTATCTACCCATTAAATCGATGATATAAATAGGTTCGCTTATGATCACATTCCCATTTAGGTCTTCTACTTTCAGTTTAAATGCGGAACCGGTGGCCATTTTCGGGTTCTTCCCCCAATTTTGGTGGTCACGTCGAGTTCCCTGGTTTTTCCTTCCACCGAGAAATATTCTTCGTACGACCGAAAAGTATGTTTTAGAGCTCGATGCAAGATGAGGTTTTGCTCTACCACCAAAATTGGGGTAGAACCACATTCCCTGAAATGTGCAATATGTTTCCGTTTTATATTGCTACTGTCGTTACTTCTGAGGGCGTTTTCCCAAACTCTTTTTTGAATGCAAAGGAAAAATGCGATAGATTTTCAAAGCCTAATTCCAGATATATATCGCTCGGCTTTTGATTTTGCTTGCTGATTTGAAAATAAGCTTCGTCAAGCCGTTTCTTTTTGAGCCAGTTCCCGGGTGTTGTTCTAAAGGCCTTTTGAAAATCACGTTTGAAGGACGACAGGCTTCTTCCGGTAAGAAAGGCAAACCGTTCCAGGCTGATATTGAACCGGAAATTCCGGTTCATATATTCCTCCAAATCGATTTTATCGGGAATGCCAAAATTGAAAAAGATGTTGGCAAAATTCGGCTCCGATTTTAATAAAATCAGCAAGAGCTCTTCCCGTTTGATATCTGCAAAGGTTTCGTCCAACTCCAAATCACCTGTATAATAAGGTTCCAGCGATCGGATATAGCTTTTAAACAATTTGTTTTCTTTCACAAACAGAAATGAATCGCCGTAATCCGATGCTTTTACATCGCAGGGATGACGTTCCAAAAACTGTTTTAAAAATGGTTCATCCAGTGTGATGATGACCTTTTCAAACTGCTCATTTTCCTTGAACTTCGTATAACGAATTAGATGGTTTTTCCGGGCGATAAAGTAATCACCCGATTGCATGGAATAGCGCTTGTTTCCGTCATAAGCCTTCATACCTCCCTTCAGCAGGAACATAAAGAAATGTTCCGGCACGAACTGCTCGGGAGAAATCTCCGGGCCTAAATGACAGGTATGTATACTGCTGACTTTCAATTTTCGGATGTTAAAATTATCTTACAAATTTATTCATTTTACCCGACTGTCAATGCTTGCCAATACCGCTTCTTCCTTGCTTTTCGGATGCCAGCCTAAAATTTCTCTTGCTTTCTTGTTGGACATTTCAATGTAAAACACCTTTGCAGTAGGCTTCAATCCGGCAATCTTAGCAGCTTTTTCAGGGCGTTCTTTTTTAATGAGTTGGGCAATATCATAAAAGCTCACCGTGCCTTCCGACGTTGCTAAAAAGCGTTGACCATTAGCTCCGGGATGCAACATTGCCTTGATATGGATGTCCGCCACGTCACGTACATCTACCACACCAAAGGTGAATGCAGGGCTTTCAGTAACAGTGCCTTCGATGAGTGCCTTTATTACACCATCAAATGAGGCTGGGACAATATCTCCTATAATCGGACCAAAAATTCCCACAGGGTTAACAACAGTCAATTCCAAATCGCCACCATCATTTTTCAAGAAATCCCAGGCCGCTTTCTCTGCAACGGTTTTGGATTTGATATATGGCTGAAGAGGGCCGCTCTCATCTGTCCAGTCCTCTTCTGTGAAAATATGGTCTTTGGGCTTGGCGCTGTAGCCAATTGCTGCAAACGAAGACGTTAGTACTACACGTTTTACCCCTGCCTTTTGGGCGGCCTTTAAAACTCTCAGGGAACCGTCACGGGCGGGTATAATGAGTTCGTTCTCGTCTTCAGGCTCTACTAAAGGAAAGGGTGAAGCTATATGCAGTACATAATCGCAACCTTTTACGGCTTCGTTCCAGCCTGCGTCTGCTGTTAAATCAGCTTCAAAGAAAGAGAGGTTTTGTAAATCTGTTAAACCGCCATCTTTTAGCGCATTAACGATACTGTTCTTTTGGGATAAGGAACGAAGCGTGGTTTTAACTGTGTATCCTTGTTGCAACAATTGTAAAATTGTGTGGACACCAACAAATCCGGTTCCTCCGGTTACTAATACTGTTTGATTGCTCATTATTTCATTCTTTATGATTTCTGTTGCAAAGGTCGGTATAAGTTTGGGATGTGGCTTTGCTGTGGAGGTCAATTTTGTTTTGTTGTGAGGTTCAATTTATTCGGCACAAAATTCTGTTGTGGTTCTGGATTTACAGAAACAACATCACTTACAGCTTTCCTATTCAGGAATGCAAGAAAATTATCCTCCATTCTCTTCTTATTCTTATAAATCTCCCTGATTATTCTAAAAAGTTCCTGCAGATGTTGCGGTGGGTGATCAGATTCCCCGCCAATACAAAAAGGCCCCTGAAGCGGCCTTTTTGTTAAAGATAATTTGCGCAGGGTCTATGATCATCTGCTTCATCATCTCAAAACACATGCTTTCACATAATCGTTTGCCTAATTTAGCACAATGACGCCTGAAGAATAATCCAGCTGCGTAACAAAGAGTTTAAATAACCTCTCATGAAAAATATAATTTGCTTCATTGCCGTTCTAGTCTGTTTATCAGGGTGCGTAAAGAATGAGATCCCGCCCGATCCGCGGATGTACGACATCAAAGGAACCTGGAAGGTAACTAAGCACGCCAGTGAGATACATGATGCCAGTGGTAAAGTACTTGACTCCGTTAGTCTGACATTCCCGATAGAATTTGTAATCACAGCGACACGTTTAGTCACCAACGGTCCACAAAACACTGATACGACAAAACTTCAGGTAATAGAGAAAGGGCTTGTCAAAACGCTTAACCTGGAGAACTGGATACCATTTACAAGGCCGAAAATGCAAGTATTCTATGTAAAAGCCAAAAAAATGAAACTGGTAGCAGAATCAACTGACACTGATGACATCACCTATAAGAACGGAAACCAAAATGCTTTAGGCCATAAATTTTATATGATGATAGAGATGGAAAGGCAATAATGGATACACACAGACTATTGATCAACAGCCTGGCAGACAATTTCGAGATGAGCCGCCCGGCCGTCTCCAAACATATCAAAATACTGGAAACAGCGGGCTTCATTTCCATTCAGGACATCGGGCGGGAACGATACCGCACACTAAAGAAGGACGGGTTTGAAGAACTGCAGGCATGGATCTCTTACTTCGACGAATTCTGGATCTCAAAGCTGAAAAAATTAGAAATCTTATTAAATAACAAACTACATAATTAAGGTGAAACAGAACAATTTCACAATGACCTCCTGATATTTAGTGTCCAGGGATTCTCTACTATAGAAATCGATTTTGTCCTGATGAGGTCGGACATTGTTTTTCCCATCAGCTTAAAGTCAGTGGAAAGTGTGGTGATCCCACCCGCGAGGAGCTCCTTAAGTGGCGTATCGTTGTAAGATATGATCCCAAAATCAGTACCTGCAGTCAGCTGCTGAATGGATGCCTGTTTCAGCAGGTCCACGAGGTCCCGGTCTTTAACAACTATAAATAAATCGCCTTTTTCTATTTTCCTTTTTCCCGTTTCTGAGAGATAGTCATGATCAAGCCCATACTGGCTGCAAAAAGTTTTAAGCCCGTCATACCGCTCCAAAGGCTCTTTTTCTTCCTTTTGCACCATGTAAATGCGCTTATATTTGCGGATCAGTTCGCTAACAGACTCTAGAGCTTCATAAGTGTCGGTCTCAAAATTCTGAGCCACCGATGAATATTTCCCCTTCAGTTCGGTATGAAAATGGTCGAGTAAAAATACCCTGCCGGACAAAGTTTTCAGCAGCGGCTCAATCCCCTGAAACTTTCCCGACATAATGATGTAATCCGTATACTTGTTATTGGCATCATTGATCAGCGTTTCAAAAACCTTTCTGTTGTAGTTATGAAAATATAGGTCAACTGTTACACCGCTCCCGGCCGACTCCATAAAAGAGTTAAAAAGGTCTT
The DNA here is from genome assembly GCF_035317785.1 of Pedobacter sp. Lineage (GTDB taxonomy): Bacteria > Bacteroidota > Bacteroidia > Sphingobacteriales > Sphingobacteriaceae > Pedobacter. The sequence continues at coordinate 28,995 of NZ_DATHGC010000134.1, forward strand.
CCTTAAATTCGTTGAATTCATTAAAAAGCAGGAATATGTGATGTCCGGTTTGTACTTTGGTACTCTTCACAAAATAGCCAACCCCATGATTTGACGCAATAATACCCCTGGACATCAGTTCACGCAAGCCTGCAAATACGGTATCGCGTGACAGGCCGTACTCCGTTCTGAAATCATTGATGGAAGGTATCCTGTCACCGTTCTTGTATTCTTCTGTGCTTATTCTGTCAATGACATGACTCACCACAAGTTTATATTTTGATTTATTTTCTTTCACGCTTGATGTATTGCGGGCAAATATACTTACTCAGCAGTCAAACATAACAAGAAAAAATAAAAAAACCATACCAGTTCGTACCAGTTAGAAATATTTATATATTTGAGCACCAAATCACACACAATGAAGAAGTACCATTTCCTGATATCTATTGGCATTACAACAGCAGTGTTCACTAACTGCATGGCACAAACCGCCGGAGGCAGCCCCGGAGTTCAGCTTACCCAAAGCCTTAAAGCGCGTATACATGATGCTTTCTGGGGTCCAAGATTTGAGCTCTGGAGCACTACAACCGCCAACGATGTGCTCAATAAATTTGAAGGACAGCACCTGCCTGCAAAAGAACAGGAAAACAACAATGTGTTTGAGAATTTTGACAAGATTGCCCGGGGAAAGAAAGGAACTGGCGGTCATGCCGGTCTGCCCTGGTTTGATGGTCTGATCTATGAAAGCATCCGCGGCATAGGTGACCTGGTCAGCCAGCATCCTGATCCGGTATTACAAGCACGTCTGGATGGCTATATAGACCGTATTTATGCTGCACAGCAGGCGGATCCTGAGGGATATATCAATACCTATACCGACCTCATGGAACCCGCCCATCACTGGGGAGACAACGGTGGCCTTTTGCGGTATCAGCATGATGTCTACAATGCCGGTATGCTGGTAGAGGCAGGTGTCCACTATTATAAAGCTACTGGCAAGACAAAACTGCTGGAGGTAGCCACCCGGTTCGCAAATTACATGAGCAGCCTGATGGGCCCTGTTCCTAAAAGGAACATTGTACCTGCCCATTCCGGTCCTGAGGAAGCGGTTATGAAATTGTACTGGTTGTACAAAGATAACCCTGAGCTTAAAAAGAAAATGACTGTTCCGGTAAATGAAGAAGCCTACTATCAGCTCGCCAGGTTCTGGATCGAAAACCGCGGTAACAACATCAATTTCCCGCTTTGGCAAACCTGGGGCAATGACAAGTCAGAAAAATGGGTCAAAGATCAAAAATATAAAGAGGGAACGGTAACCAGTGCCACCAGACCATCCTGGGGCGATTACGCACAGGATTCTATACCGGTCTTTAAACAAAAGACGATTGAAGGCCATGCAGTGCGCGCCACACTTTTGGCAACAGGTATCACAGCCATAGCATTGGAAAGTCATGATCCGCAGTACATACAAACAGCAGATCAGC
>NZ_DATHGC010000135.1:0-18433 GCF_035317785.1 Pedobacter sp.
GCTGATCTATGCTGAGGCAGTGCTTGCCGGGGGCGGATCGACCAGTGATGCGACTGCGCTTGCTGCTTTCAATGAGGTGCACCAGCGTGCAGGCCTGGTAGCAGTGACCAGTCTTACATTGGATGGCATCCTCCATGAGCGTAAAGTAGAATTTGCCTTTGAGGGAGATTACTGGTTTGACATCCAGCGACAGGGATTTGCTAAAGCACAACAGATGATAGCCGCACAGGAGCGTGGTACGGTAGGCGGGAATGGTCAGCTGACCAGCTTTAAGGCCACGCTCACTTCGGCAAAGCAGCTGTACCTTCCGGTACCACAACCTGAAACAGTGATTAATCCTTTATTGCTGGAACCGGCAGTAGCTTATTATAAATAGTTATGAAAACGATTAAAAGTTTAAATGTATTTCTGCTGGCATGCCTGGCGGGAATAGTGATGCTGGCTGGCTGTACCAAGGAAGAACAGTCGCAAAGTAAGGCGTCGAATAATCCTGTGGCAAATAAGCTTGATCCTGAAAAGGCGAGCGGCAATACCGTGCTGACCATTACAGGAAGCGGGCTGGGTGATATGACCAGTATTGTTTTTGAGAAAGGTGATGTACCTGCTTCATTCAATCCGGTATTGAATACAGACAATGCCATTATATTCAGGGTGCCCGATACCGCAAATGGCGGTGTGCAGAACATTATATTGACCAACAGGCTTGGGGCTCAGGTCAAAGTATCGTTTAATGTGGTTGCCCTTCCATTGGTCAATACGGCCTCCAACTATAATTTCACAGCTGATACACAGATCACGCTTGACGGAAATAACCTGGCAGATGTGACCAGCGTAACTCTTGATGGAACTGCTTCTTCTGCGACCATTGTATCGCAAACCAAAAAGCAAATGGTGATTAAAATGCCGGCAACTACGGTCAACAGCGCCAAACTGGTGATCACGAACTCAACAGGTCCGGTAACGACTTCGCAGGTATTTGTGAACCTGGACAATACCTATAAGATCTTTACGGACGATTATAACAATGGCTTTGAAAACGGATCATGGGGGCCGGCTTCCGTTTCTTCTGACTTTGCGAAGTCGGGTGCTAAATCTTTCAAAGCAGGCTACAATAAAGGCAACTGGAGTGCGGATGGATTTGCCAACTGGAACGGCATAGCCGCTATGCCGACGTATAATTACCTCTCATTTTGGGTGAAGGGAGCTTCTCAGGACTATACGCTGTATGTAACCGGTGATGCGAGGGCCGGGGGATATGGAAATTCGGACAGGAGTGTTCCGATAATTGTCCCTGCAAAAGTATGGACTTACTTCAAAATCCCGATGACGACACTGGAACTTTGGAAAAAAGGGCCGATGAAGCAACTTGGGTTTTGGATTGAGGGACCTGAGAAACAGGACGAAGCGTTTTATTTTGATGATGTGATCCTGGTGAAATAGGTGTAAGGGGCTGAGGCCCCTTTTTTATTTAATCGGATTTTCTATTTTGCTTTTATAGAATTAAGCCTAATTTGGGTTTCTACTCTGAATTGACGCCTTTGCCGGTTCTGTGAGTTGGTATAACCTAAACCTACACAATGAAATCTTTTAAACTGATTCTGCTGATCTTCAATCTGGGCTCTATTTTTGCAACTTCTGCGCAGGTACCGGGTCTGCCCGATTCCCGTTATAATTTGTTGCTAAAACCCCCCATAGCTACTTGGGATGAGGCGATTCCATTGGGGAATGGATTAATGGGTGGCTTGCTGTGGGGCGAAAATAACACCATCAGATTGTCTCTTGACAGAGGTGATTTGTGGGATGAACGCACTCACGGTGAAAAGGAATGGTGGAAAAAGTATACTTATCAAAAAGGGGCGGAGATGATCGCTCAAAAGAAATTTGACGTAGTGAACGGGTGGTGGGATGGCCCATACAATGGGGTGAGTCCTACCAAGCTGCCTGCAGGGCGCCTTGAAATTAAATTGCCGGTTGCTGAAGTGGTCAATGAGTTTGAACTGAAACTGGCAACTGCAGAAGTTTTTGCCCGTTTTAAATCGGGAGCAGTTGTGAAAGCAATGTACTGTGCGAGCGAGCCGGTGGCATTGCTTTCCATAAAAGGGGCTGTTGCTGATGACATTGACCTCTTAAGTACAGCTGATGTCTACCGTAATAATATTAGTGAAAAAGGCGGCCCAAGCAGCGGTGGTTCTGTGAGTAAACTGGGGTATCCTGAAGCAGTAAAAGGAAAAAAAGGAAATGCGCAATGGTACATACAGGAAGCGGCAGAAGGGCTGAAGTATTGTGTTTATGTTGAAAGAAGAACAGCAGGTAAGGAGACGCAGCTGGCCATTGCCATCACCTCTACTACTGACGCCAAAGACCCGCTTTCGCTTGCTGCGGAACGCTGCAAGGCCGCTCTTGCAAAACGATATCAGGGCATGCTTAAACCACATGCGCAATGGTGGAATGCATTCTGGCAGAAGTCAAGCCTGACTGTCCCGGATATGGCTGTTCAAAAACAGTACAATCTGGTTCAATATTTTTACGGTGCGGCCTCCCGCTTAAACGCACCTCCAATGCCATTACAAGGTGTCTGGACTGCCGATAATGGTTCGTTGCCGCCCTGGAAAGGAGATTATCACAATGACCTGAATACCCAGATGACTTATATGGCTTACCAGGAATCAGGCCGTTTTGATGAGGGTACCTCTTACCTGAATTTTCTATGGGACCGCCGCGATACGTTTCGTGCTTTTGCTAAAGATTTTTACGGCACCAAAGGTCTGGCCTGCCCGGGCGTCATGTCGTATCAGGGACAACCTTTAGGTGGATGGGGGCAGTATAGCATGTCGCCGTCAATGAGCGCCTGGAGTGCCCATCTGTTTTATCTTCACTGGCTTTATACTGATGATGATGTTTTCCTGAAGGAGAAAGCCTATCCATGGAGTTCTGAGGTCGGGGAATGTATGCTGGGCCTGCTGAAAAAGGATGCTGATGGAATCCTGAAGCTGCCAATTTCTTCCTCTCCGGAAATTTTCGACAACAGCCCTAAGGCCTGGCTGCAACCCAATAGCAATTATGACCTGATGAGTTTGAAAATGTTGTTCCTCTCCTTAAAGGAAATGGCTGAAGTTTGCGGCCAAAACAAAGAAATAAAAAAATGGGAAGAGGCCGCTGCGGCTTTGGGCGAGTTCCATACTAAAGAAGACGGCACTTTATTGCTGGATGCCAATAACGAGCTGAAGGAGAGTCACCGTCACCTTTCCAATATTATAGGTCTGTATCCTTTTAACCTGATCACCGTTGAAAATGGGGATAGAGCAAGACGGGTTATCGAAGCCAGTTTAAGCAATTGGGACAACCTGGGTACGAGCCGATGGTGCGGGTACAGCTTTTCCTGGATGAGCTGCCTGCGGGCAAGGTTGGGTGACGCAGAAGGAGCGGTTAAAAACCTGGATATTTTTATTAAGGCGTTTGTATTACGAAATGGCTTTCATGTGAATGGTGATCAGACAAAGAGCGGGTATTCAGATTTCACCTATCGCCCCTTTACTCTGGAGGGTAATTTTTTGGCATCGCAAGCCGTCCATGAGATGCTGCTGCAAAGCTGGAGCCCGACTCCGGGTAAGGTCAGAACAGGAGTGCTTCGTATTTTTCCGGCTGTACCAAAAAAATGGGCAGATGCTTCTTTTATAAATCTAAGGGCCGAAGGGGGGTACAAGGTTTCTGCAGTCCGGAAAAACAATTTGACTGCCCGATTTAGCATTATCGCCAGCAGGGCAGGAAGGCTGAGGATCAAGGATAACTTTGATGGAAGGAAGCCGAAGTGGAATGTGAGAAATGTAAGTAAGACCGGCGATGTTTACGAAGTTACACTGGTAAAGGGCCAGAAATTAACTGCGGAGTTTTAAACACAGGTACGGGAAAGGCGCACCAGCGGGGTTGTATAACCCAGGGGGTCATGCAACCCCCTAGAGACCCCCTTGAAGAGGTTGTGAAGAAGTCGTGAAGATACAGCAGGGTATTACATTATTTCCAGTCCAGCTTCAATAAGGAAACCGCTTGTCTGGGCAGGTCAATGTTCAGTAGAATGCTTCCTGATTTTACCTGTATTTGCTGTGGTTTGCCGATGGTTTGCAGCTGGCCAGCCTTTTCGAGTGTTCCGATCTGGGCTGCGGTCGGGTTTTGAGGTGAGCCCATTTTCTTCCATACTTTATAGGAATTGCTGTGCTCATTATCAATGCGGTAATGTGTGAGTGTGACCATCTTTACGGCGAGGTTGTTGATCTTTATGCTGACTGGTTCTGCAGGGCCCTGGAGATCACTGTCATGGTAATTCCAAACCATCACTGCGGCAGTCTTCTTGTCTTTTGAAGCCAGCACTCCTATGTCGGTCTGGCTTCCCCGGATGCTGGAATCCAGCACCTTTTTGAGCGGATACATCCGGTTGCTGAGTGCCTGGACACGGCTGCCGCTCATTTTACCAAACATCCTGAAAACATTCAGTACCGGTTTGTCTACACCATTGGTGGCCAGGTCACGAAAACCGAAGAACCAGGGCTGGTTTTCAAATTCAAACGACCAGGATACCGCGCCTTTGAAGTTGATGTTGTACTGGTCCTCCAGTTCATACTTGCGGGCAAATGTGGCTGCGGTATAACTGGAATACATCGTGCCGTTGCGGTAGGCGTTGGATGGGTTGGTTGCCATGCCGCAGGCCGCACAGCCTTCGGGATCAGATTCTCCGATGATCAAAGGAATGCTTTTTGTCTGGGGATATGAAGCCGCGATGCGGAAACCGGTGGCAATGTCGTTTAGCTGCGGTGCCATGTTCATCTGTACCATTCCTTTAAGAAGTCTCGGTGAACCTTTGGCGTGAAAGCTCAGGAGATCCAGCGGTGAACCGATCTTTCCTGTAGCATAATTGGTATCTATAGTGCAATGTTTGATGAAAGCGTTGAGCCATTGCTGCGCGCCTTTGCTTCCTGTTCCGGCAATATTCGGGCCGCCGATCCTTGCCGTTGGCAAAGCTCTTTTTACGCCGTCAGCGGCATAGTCATACAATTTAAAGAATTCCTGTTGTGTGCCTTTCCAATAGCCGTTTGGTTCATTCCATACTTCCCAGTACCAGCTTTCCACTTCTTTTTTGCCGTAACGGCCTACGCTATGTTTGACCCAGTTGTAAACCAGATCGCCCCATTTTTTGTAATCTTTGGGCGGGTAGGCCCAGCCTGTAAAAATATCTGAGTAGTTATCACCGGGTTTCCAGTGGTGTCTGTAAGGCTCGGGGTGGGTTGACAGCGCCTGCGGCATAAAGCCGATCTGGGCAAACGGCTTCATTCCCCGCTTTACATAAGTGTCAAAAATGCTGTCGATGATCTTCCAATTGTAAACGGGGTTGCCATTGGCGTCTTCTGTATAAGCATTGGTAGATCCCCACTTCAAAGCAGCTTCTCCATCCCCGGTCACCAATAAGCTGTGCGCCCGTACATACACAGGAACAGGGCTCAGGGCTGCGATTTCGGAAAGCAGTTTTTTGCCGCCCTTCATATAGGTATAGTTGGGTTCGTCATATCCAAACCACGCCCATACTGGTTTCATGGGGGCCTTTTCTTTAGCCAGGTCAATGCTGATTTCTGCAGGTTTTGAAGCAGGGTTTTGGGCGTAAGCGAAAAAGGCTGGCATAGCCAGTCCTAATATGATCAGGTATTTTGAAGGATTAAGCATAACAGGGCTCATTTGGTTGGTAATGAGCCCTGTTAAGATACTTTATTTGAAGAATATTTAATGTAACAAAGCTATCAGTAACGCTGGCGTTCGAGCTCTGTCTTGAATTCGTCTTTGATGTTCTTTGCTTTCTCCATCCACTCCGGAGCTTTATCTTTGATGTTGTCCACTATGGACCTTCCATTTTCATCTTTTTTGGTCATGTACTTAATAGCGCCATATACCGCGGCACCGATTAAGGCTGTTTTTAATAATCCCATGGTTCGTGTTTTTTAATTAAAACCCTGTAATCAGGAATTTGTTTTAACAACTTCGGCAACTTCTTCTGCCGATATGTCACTATGCGAAGCGTCAAGGACGCAATCTCCATCCTTGATCAGCAGGATCTGAGGGGATTCGTGGTGTACCTGGAAGGTCTCTGCGATTTGTGAAGAAATGTTGCGGTAGCTGATCAGGTCTAAAAAGTATAAGGAGGTGTCAGCGGGGATGGCCTCCCAATCGAGTTCAAACCGCCTTTTGGCCATGGCGCTGACTGAACAGCGGGTGCTGTGTTTAAAGATCAAACTGTAACCTGGTTGTTGTTTTATTTCACCGATCTGGGTTGGATTGGTAATGTCTTTCCACTGCATCTGATATCTTTCTAATGGTTATTTTTGAATTAACCCCTTCTTCTTTTACCTTCTGGATACGAACTGTATGCCGGGCAAAGACGGCTGGAGCATGCTTCTAAAATAGTTATGGCAAAAAACACGCCAATTAACAAGATAGCTACTTTCTTCATTTGTCTGGAGTTTTGGTATATATTATACTAAGCTACAGTTTTTTGAAGAAAGTATCAAAGTATTTTAAATGGTCGCTGCGAGCTCTGCCATTTTTAAGGCGGTTATGGCAGCTTCATCACCTTTGTTGCCATGTTTGCCTCCCGCTCTGTCTATTGCCTGCTGCTGATCGTTTGTAGTCAGTACACCAAAGATAACCGGCTTGCTGTGTTTGATGCTCACATTGGTAATGCCCTGAGCGACCGCATCGCAGATAAAATCGAAGTGTTTGGTGTCTCCCTGTATAACGCAGCCCAGGCAGATCACTGCGTCAAGGTCAGCATGTTTTTTAAGCAGAATATCCGCGGCTGAAGTCAGTTCAAAACTGCCGGCCACGGCTACAGAAAGAATGTTGTTTTCCGCTACTCCGTGTTTGATCAGGGTTTGGAATGCGCCATTGTAAAGACTTCCTGTGATTTCTGCATTCCACTCCGCAACGGCTATCGCTATTTTGTAGGGATTGCCGTTTGGTACGGTGGTATGAGAAAAATCGGAAAGGTTTTTTAATTGTGTTGCCATGCTGCAAAGATAATGATTGGGTATAAAAAAAGGTCAGCGTGGACGCTAACCTTTTGTCAAATATTTATGGAGATCTTACTTGATCTGTGCTTCAGCACGTGCAATATATTCGTCGATCATTGCTGCTTCCTGGCTTTCAGGATATTGGGTTTTGATCTTGGTATATGCTTCCTGTGCATTTTTAAAGTCTTTCTGGTCTTCATAAACCAGGCCTAGTTTTTTAAGGAACATAGGCGAAGTAAATTTGTTGCTTGCTTTGTCTGCTGCTTTTTTATAATAGGTAGCCGCTTGCTTATAGTCTTTCAGCTCGCTGTAAGCATCGCCGAGGAGGCCTAAAGCCAGCGGGTCTGCAACCGGGCTGCCGGTATCAGAATAGTTTCCTAATGATTCTATGGCTTTTTTGTATTCGCCCTTGCGTAAATAAATGCCGCCTAAATAAAGATTGGCAAGATTGGCAGATTTTGTATTGGCATATTCCTCTGCAATTTTTTCAAAACCAGGGTAGCCGCCTACTCCGTTAATGGCTTTATTCGCCAGTGAGTCTACACCAAGAAATTGCTCTGCTTTGTACATTTTAGCTGCTGCTTCTTCTGCTCTGTCTTTAAGGTAAACACCCTGGTACCAAAGATACACTCCGATTAACACTACAATAGCGCCTGCAATGAACAATAGGCTTTTCGAGTTTTCTTGTAAAAAAGAACCCTTTCTTACCTGCTGATTTATTTCTTTTTCTGTTATGGACATTTTATTTAAAAAAATTAAGGATTGCAAAAATACGTTTTTACATTAAAGTATCAACTGCTTTTTTTAGTATTTAAATAAAGTTTAACAATCTGAGCGTTAAATAGAAGTGATTGGAGTAACTTTGAGTCCAGATCTTATGTGGTTAAAGAATATTACACTTCTGAATTTCAAGAATTATGCGGATGCAAGTATTAGTTTTTCTAAAACGGTAAATGCATTTGTAGGCAATAACGGAGCCGGTAAAACCAATTTGCTGGATGCCATTCATTACCTGTGCCTTTGTAAAGGATATTTCAATCCGATAGATACCCAGCAGATCAAAACAGATGAGGACCTTTTTTTGATACAGGGTGATTTTGACCGGAAAGAAAAGAACGAAAAGATTACCTGTGGCGTAAAGCGGAACCAGAAAAAGCAGTTTAAAAGAAATAAAAAGGAATATGATAAGCTGGCAAACCATATTGGTTTGTTTCCATTGGTGATGATCTCTCCTTATGATACCAATATTGTGATGGAGGGCAGTGAGGAACGGAGACGTTTTATGGACAACGTGATCTCGCAGACGGATACGCATTACCTGGATGAGCTGATCCTGTACAACAGGCATTTGTTAAACCGGAATGCCTTGTTGAAACAAATAGCAATAACCCGCAGCTATGATCCGGCATTGCTCGAGATCTACAACGATCAGCTGGTGAATTCGGGAATTAAGATCTTTGCGAAACGGCAGCAGTTCATGCTTGATTTTATCCCCCTGTTTGATAAATACTACCACTACCTTACCGATGGGAACGAGGCGGTTGGGCTGCAATATCAGAGTCAGCTTGTGGATACTGCTTTTGAACATTTGCTGATCCAGTCCATTGAGAAGGATAAAGTTTTGGAAAGAACAACTGCCGGGATCCATAAGGACGAGCTGATCTTTACCATCGCCGGAATGCCTTTGAAAAAATTTGGGTCACAGGGGCAGCAGAAATCTTTTTTAATTGCATTAAAACTGGCGCAATATGCTTATCTTCAGAAACATAAAGGTTTTAAGCCCTTGCTGCTATTGGATGATATTTTTGACAAACTGGATGATAGCAGAATGCATAAACTCATGGAGATGGTGTCGCACCGGGACTTTGGACAGATTTTTATTACAGATACCGGAAGAGAAAGGGTGCTGGCGTTGTTTAACAGGATCAACATACCGGTAACATTATTTGAAGTAGATAACGGATCAATAAACCATGCGTAAACCAAATGACATTACCTTAAAAGAGGGAATAGGCAAGTTGCTGAATGTGTACCGGCTGAAGGGAAAATTTGACGAAACTGCCGTAATTGCCTTTTGGCCCGAGCTGATGGGCAAGGCTGTGTCCAACAGAACTACACAGATCTATATTTCCCAAAAGAAGTTATTTATACGGTTAGAATCGTCTGTAGTAAAGAATGAATTGCTGATGGTCAGGGCCGGCATCATTCAAAAGATCAATGAACGAGCCGGCACTGAAGTGATCACTGACATCGTATTTCTTTAGTCTCTTCCTCCGAAAACCTTGCTGATCAGCCAAATAATCAGAGCGAGCACCAATACAACTACGATTACACCGGTCCATACTCCGGCTTTGAAAATGCCCTCTACCAATTCACAACCTGCTAAGGTTGTAGAAAGGAAGGCAAGAATTGCGAGTGGAAAATATTTTCTGATCATCATATTTTGTTTTCAATAGGTAACAAAATATGATGATAATGGTTTTAGGATTTACTTCCCGTTTACCTTGATCAGCTCTATTTCAAATATAAGTGTGCTGTATGGTGGAATATCCTGTCCCGCGCCGCGCTCGCCGTAAGCCAGGTCGTACGGAATAAAGAATTTGTATTTTGCGCCGGTCTGCATCAGCTGAACACCTTCTGTCCATCCTGCGATCACACCGTTTAATGGTAAGGATAGCGGCTCGTTTCTCTTGTATGAACTGTCAAACTCAAAGCCGTTCAATAAGGTTCCTTTATAGTGTACGGTTACGGTATCGGTAGCTTTCGGAGCAATGCCGGTGCCCTTGGTGAGGACTTGGTATTGTAATCCGCTGGCTGTTGCCTGAACGCCTGGCTGCTTTTTATTGTTTTCCAGAAAGGTTTTTCCTTCTGCTAGTACCGGGGCAAATTTCTTTTGAGACGCGCTTTTAAAGGCATTGTTGATCGTGGCTTGTGACAGCTCGTTGCTAATTAGCAAGGGTTTGCCGCCAAATGCATCCTGGAGACCTTTTAAGACGAGCTGGTAGTTGAGTGAGGTTAAGCCATTGCTTTTTAAGCTGCCTGCCATGGCTGTTCCAAATGAATAGCTTGCTGAATCCAAATTATTTTTAAAAGTAACCGGAGCTGGTGTTTTTTTTGCCGTGGTACTGACCGCGGTTTTCTTTGCTGGTGTTGTTTTTTTTTTGGTCTGTGCGGAGACCGCGAATGCACATAATGGTAGTAAAGCGGTAATAATGATCTTCTTCATTTGTTTAAATTGTTTTGAAAGGTACAAACTAAATAAAAAATAAGCACCTTTTTTGGGTGCTCATCTATGATATCGATTTTTTATTTCTGTTGAAATCTAGAAACGTTCAGCCGCGGTAAAGAAAAAATCCCCCTCGATTGCGGCGTTTTCATCAGAATCGGATCCATGGACTGCATTTGCATCAATGGACTTTGCATATTTCTGACGGATCGTGCCTTCTGCGGCTTCTGCAGGGTTAGTAGCTCCGATGAGTTTTCTGAAATCTTCAATTGCATTGTCTTTTTCAAGGATTGCCGCTACAATAGGTCCTGAAGACATGAAGTTTACCAGGTCAGTATAAAAAGGACGTTCTTTGTGCACCTCATAGAATTTGCCTGCTGTTTCGGCGGTAAGTTTGGTATATTTTAGTGCGATGATCTTGAAACCGGCGATTGTGATGTCATTAATAATAGCGCCAATATGCCCGTTTGCAACTGCATCTGGCTTAATCATGGTAAAAGTTCTGTTTGTACTCATCTTTTTTATTCAATTTTTTTGCAAAAATACGTTTTATACTGTTAATATTAAAGTTTGAAACTTACATAAGATTGTTACGTGTTTATATCACAATATAATAGGCTTCAATTAATCATTAAATCATTAGCTTTGCGCCCGAATATTATGTTGTCCATTTCAGAAATAAAATCGTTGCTGGCTACGCCGCAGAAGATAGTGATCACTACGCACCACAAGCCAGATGGAGATGCTATGGGCTCTTCATTGGGTCTTTATGCTTATCTGATCCAGCTGGGCCACCATGTTAAGGTAATTACGCCAACGGATTATCCTTACTTTTTGCACTGGATGCCAAATAATTCGGACGTGATCATTTATACGGAGCAGAAAGAGCAGGTTGCTGCGCTTGTTGCAGAGGCAGCTATGATATTTTGTCTTGATTTTAACAGTCTCGGCAGAATAAACGAACTTGGCGAACTGGTCAGATCATCGGAAGCTTATAAGCTCATGATAGACCATCACCTGGATCCCGAAGATTTCGATGATTACCGTCACTGGAGCATCAATGCCTGTGCTGCTGCACAGCTGGTTTATGATTTTATCGTGAATGAACTGGAAGACGGAGCGCGGATGAATAAAGACATTGCGACCTGTTTATATACGGGCATTATGACCGATTCGGGTTCTTTCAGATTTGCCTCGGCGACATCAGATGTCTACAGGATCGCGGCCGAACTGATAGACCTGGGAGCCGAGCATTGGAGAATTCACCAGCTGGTATACGATAACGCGACGGAAAACCGTTTACGCTTTCTGGGGCATTGCATCAGCGAGAAACTAGAGGTCCTCAGGGAATTTAACACAGCGATAATATCGGTCAGCAAGGAGGAACTCAATGAATATGATATTGAAACGGGTGATACCGAGGGGATTGTAAATTATGCGCTTTCCGTTAACGGGATCAGGCTTGCTGCATTTATTATTGAAAGAACTGATAAAGTTAAATTATCTTTGCGCTCCACCGGAGATTTTCCTGCAAACGAGATCTGCAAAAAATACTTTAACGGAGGAGGACACAGGAACGCCGCCGGAGGTGTTTCAGAAAAAAGCCTGGCAGGCACTATAGAAGAATTTAAAACGATATTAACCGAATATAAAACACAATTATTACAATAGAAAAAAACCACATGAAGAAAGGTATAGTAATTCTTTTCGCGGCTACACTTGGATTAGCTGCTTGTAACAACTACAAAAAAGGCCCGGGAGGCTTGATGTATCAGATCCACAAAGATGGAGGAAACGCAAAGATCGCGACAGGTGACATTGTTAAACTGAACTTTGTCCAGAAAAATGAAAGAGATTCCGTCATGTTCAGTACTTATGATATTGAACAGGCACAGGTATTTCCGGTAGGAAAAAAACAATATGCAGGTGATATGAATGATGTGCTTTTCCTTTTTGGTGAAGGAGACAGTGCAACTTTCAAATTGAACCTGGATACAATGGCTAAACATACTACACAACCAAAACCTCCGGCAAGTGCTAAAGATACTTATCTGGTATTTACGGTTAAAGTAGAAAAAGTGTTCAAAAAGAATGCTAATGAAGCGGATTCAACTTTTCAAAGAAGAGCACAGGAATTTTTCCAAAAAGATTATTTGGCCAGCGTAGCTAAACTGAAAGATGCGGAAGCCGGAAAAATCAAAAAGTTCGTTGCTGATAATGATCTGAAACCAAAAGTTACTGCTTCAGGATTACAGTATGTGATCACCAACCCCGGAAGCGCTGAAAGACCGCTGCCTACGGATACCATTATGCTGAACTATACCGGAAAGCTTTTGACCAAAAAAGCTGATGGTAAAGAAAGTATATTTGATTCGTCTGTCGAAAAGACCGCTAAAGATGCCGGTATCCACAATCCAATGGCACAATATGGCCCGCGTGCATTTACACTTGGTGCTGCAATTCCAGGATTCAATGAAGGGATTCAGCTGGTTGGTAAAGGCGGAAAGATCCTTTTGATCATTCCTTCAAAACTAGGTTACGGTGAAGGCGGACAACCTCAGGCTAAAATTACACCTTATTCGCCATTGGCATTTGAGATCGAAGTCGTTGATTATAAAAAACCTTCGGCAGGTGCCGCACCTGTAGTGACAATAACTCCACCTCCGCCTGCGACTAAATAATTTCTCAGAAGATATCACAATGTTATTGACCGAACCCTGTATGGCATATGACCATACAGGGTTTTTTTGTTAACTTTGGGCATGCTAACTGATACCCATACCCATCTGTATTACGAGACAGATGAGGAAAAACTGACTTTGCTGATGCAGCGCTGTCTTGATAACCAGGTGACCAGACTGTTTCTGCCGAATGTAGATATAGCCTCCATCGCCCAGGTAGACAGCCTGGTCAATAAGTATCCTGATCATTGCTTTGCGATGGCCGGCCTGCACCCCTGTGAGGTCCGGGAAGATTATGAAGAAGTTTTGGACCAGATCTGCGAAAGCATTGTCGACCGGCAGATCTATGCGATCGGTGAAATAGGGATAGATCTCCACTGGGATAAAACTACCCTGGAGATACAAAAAACGGCGTTTAGGGAACAGATCAATTGGGCCAAAGACCTTGATCTGCCAATTGTGATCCATTGCAGGGAAGCCTTTGATGAAATATTTGAAGTGCTGGATGCGGAGAAAGATGAAAAGCTGCGCGGTATTTTTCATTGCTTTACCGGTAATCTTGAGCAGGCAAACCGGGCTATAGCACTGGGTTTTTATTTGGGTATTGGCGGAGTGGTCACGTACAAGAAATCCGGATTGGATGAAGTGCTGAAGGATGTGCTCTTGTCGAGGATCGTACTGGAAACAGACTCACCATATCTGGCGCCGGTGCCTTTTAGGGGGAAGCCTAATGAGAGCAGCTACCTTGTTTATATCGCTGAAAAGCTTTCGGAAATTTATCAGGTCAGTGTGGAGGAAATCGCTAAAGTGACCACCGCCAATTCTGTAAGCATTTTTAATATTTAATAATGACGAGCATACTTATTATCTATACCGGCGGAACGATCGGCATGGTCAATGATCCCAAGACGGGTTCTCTCGTGCCTTTTGATTTTAAACAGATCCGGCAGAATGTGCCTGAACTTGACCGCCTGGATTATAATCTCGATGTGCATTCATTTGACCCTATACTAGATTCGTCCAACATGACCCCCGAGATCTGGGCTGAAATTGCTTTGCTGATCCAGAACAGGTACGATGAGTTTGATGGTTTTGTGATCCTGCATGGATCTGATACGATGGCTTTTACGGCTTCTGCACTAAGTTTTATGCTGGAAAATCTGAATAAACCAGTGGTATTGACCGGCTCTCAGCTGCCCATCGGCGAAATCAGGACGGATGCCAGGGAAAATTTGATTACGGCACTCGAGATTGCCGCGACAAAACACAAGGGTAAAGCAATGGTACCGGAGGTGTGTATTTATTTTGATTATCAGCTGTTCCGGGGAAACAGATCTGTGAAGTATAACTCAGAAAAATTTGAAGCCTTTCGTTCACCGAACTATTCTATACTTGCGGAAGCTGGTGTGACATTGTCATTTTTTAACAACTATATCCTGCCTCAGCCTGATAAGGCTTTGAAAGTTCACTTAGACTACAATCCAAATATTGGGGTGTTGAAACTTTACCCTGGAATATCCCCTCTTGCCGTGAAAGCGATTACACATTCGTCAGTTGATGCGATCGTAATGGAGACTTTCGGATCCGGTAATACCACTACTGCTGATTGGTTTATCAACTGTCTGCAGGAGGCTATTGATGGAGGCAAGATCATCATTGACATTACACAATGTCAGCGTGGTTCTGTAGAACTGGGTATGTACCAAACCAGTAAAAAATTACAGCAAATGGGTGTGGTAAGCGGATATGATATGACATTTGAAGCAGCAACAACCAAACTGATGTATTTGATGGGGCAGGGACTGGACCATGCAGCGGTAATGAAACTCATGGAGCAAAGTTTAAGAGGGGAATTGACTGCTTAAAGTAAAAGTTGCACCGGGTCGTCCTGGTGAAGAATTTATAATATTAATTTTGTGTATGATTATAGAGCAGATTTACACGGGCTGTCTGGCGGAAGCAGCTTACTACATTGAAAGCAATGGCGAAGCTGCGATCATCGATCCTTTGCGTGAGGTATCTCCGTATTTGAGAAAGGCAGACAGGGCCGGTGCCCGCATCAAGTATATTTTTGAAACTCATTTCCACGCAGATTTTGTTTCAGGTCACATTGACCTGGCAGAAAAATCCGGTGCGGAAATTGTCTATGGACCGACAGCCAAAACATCGTTTAAATCGCACATTGCAGCTGACGGTGAAGAATTTAAAATTGGGGAACTGACGATTTCAGCTCTGCACACTCCGGGACATACTCCTGAATCTACAACTTACTTATTGAAAGACGGAGACGGAAAGCCTTATTGCATATTTACAGGAGATACCCTGTTTATTGGTGATGTTGGACGCCCTGATCTGGCCCAGCAGGGTGACCTGACTGCGGAGGATATGGCTTCAACTTTATATCACTCTCTGCAGGATAAAATCCTTACGCTTCCTGATGATGTTTTGGTGTATCCCGCACATGGTGCAGGATCCGCCTGCGGAAAGAACATGAGCAACGAGACTTTTGATACACTGGGTCATCAGAAAGCCGTTAATTATGCGCTTAAAGCGCAGACAAAAGAACAATTTGTAAAAGAAGTGACTGACGGGATGTTGCCGCCGCCTCAATATTTTGCAAAGAACGCAGATATGAACAAGAACGGTTATGAACGTTTTGAAGAGGTTTATGAGAAAGGGCTAACCCCCCTGACCCCTAAGGAATTTGAACTGCTTGCTAACCGGACCGGTGCGTTGATACTGGATACGAGGGACCCCCGGGTATTCGCCAAAAGTTTTATTCCCTCTTCAGTAAATATTGGACTGAACGGACAGTTCGCGCCCTGGGTAGGGGCTTTGATCACAGATCTGAAACAGCCGCTGTTATTGCTAGTGGAAGAAGGACATGAAGAAGAAGCCATCACCAGGTTGTCCCGGGTTGGGTATGACAATACGATAGGCTATCTGGAAGGCGGAATTGCGGCATGGGAGGCTGCGGGTAAGGATACAGACACCATATCATCTATTTCTGCTGAAGCATTTGAAGATATTTATAAGGAAGATCCGAACGTTCACGTGCTGGATGTCAGGAAGCCGGGTGAATATGAATCGGAACACCTGGAAATGACACTGGCGCGTCCACTGGATTATATCAATGACTGGACCCATGAGGTCAGTCCCAAAGAGACATATTATATTCATTGTGCCGGCGGATACCGGTCAATGATAGCTGCTTCTATTCTAAAAGCCAGGGGGGTGGAGCAGGTGATCGATATCTCAGGTGGTTATGGTGCCTTAAAAACAACGAATCTGAAGCGTACGGACTTTTCATGCCCATCTAAGGCGATGAAAATCTGAGAAATTTAATTTATGTTTGCACACATATTTTTAACCTGAATGCCGGGAATAAATCAGATAAAATTACCAATAGCTGCTGATATTGATGCCTTTGAAGCAAAATTCAAAGACTCTATGCATAGCGATGCCCCATTGTTGAACCGGATCACTCATTATATTGTAAAGAGGAAGGGTAAGCAAATCAGACCGATGTTTGTTTTCTTCGCTGCAAAGTTATGCGGAGGAATAATCGAATCTACACACAGAGGCGCTGCCCTGGTCGAACTGCTGCATACCGCGACCCTGGTGCATGATGATGTAGTGGACAACGCCTATGAACGAAGGGGCTTCTTTTCTATAAATGCATTATGGAAAAATAAGATTGCGGTACTGGTAGGTGACTATTTGCTGGCAAAGGGCCTGCTGTTGTCCGTGAATAACGGAGAATTCAGATTGCTCCAGATTGTGTCTGAAGCAGTGAAGCAGATGAGTGAGGGGGAGCTGCTTCAGATTGAAAAGGTCAGGAGAATGGACATTAGCGAGGAATTGTATTTTGATGTCATCCGTCAGAAAACCGCCTCTTTGATTGCTTCATGCTGCGCCTGCGGCGCGGCTTCAGCTGGTGCCGATGACGAAACAATAGAGAAAATGCGGATGTTCGGGGAAAAAGTAGGTATAGCCTTTCAGATCAAGGACGATACATTTGATTTTGGTACCGATGATGTGGGTAAACCCCTGGGGATCGATATCAAGGAAAAGAAAGTTACCCTGCCGCTGATCTACGCACTAAACAGCGCGGACAAAGCGGAAAAAAAGCGCATCATCAGCCTGGTGAAGAACCATCAGGACGAGCCCGCAAAAATTCAGGAGATCATAGATTTCGTGAATGCCAGGGATGGGGTGCATTATGCAAATCAAAAAATGCAGCAATATCAGCAGGAAGCCTTTGATATCCTTTACAGCTTTGAAGCCAGTGATGCAAGGACCGGTTTGGAGCAGCTGGTCCGCTACACTACTGAACGGAAAAAATAAGCAGCTATGAAATTTCTTTTTTCGGCCGCATTCTTATTGCTGTTTACAGGAGCCAGGGCACAGGATTTTAATTTGGCCTTCGGTAAAATCAATATAGAGGTGCGGGAGAAATCAGCAGCCTATGCCAATCTAAAATCTGCTACTGAAAATATTGGCCACAGACTGACCGGGTCTGATAACGGGGCGAAAGCTGAAGAATACGCTTTTAAACTGTTGAAATCTTATGGTTATGAGGTACGATACCAGCCTTTTGAAGTAGAAAGCTGGAGCCGGCTGACCAACGAGACACGTATTGGCGATACTGAGCATGCGCTGGATAAAATAACTTCGGTAACACTCGCGCATTCGCCGGTAAAGGCAGACATCACTGCCGAACTGGCTGATCTGGGCAACGGGCTGGAAGCAGATTATTTAAGGGATTCCGGTAAGGTAAAAGGGAAAATAGCACTGGTGTATCTTGGGATACTCCCCGGTTCACCGGAAGGTACGCAATTGCTGCACCGCTCTGAAAAAGCCGCGATGGCTACAAAATACGGGGCTGCTGGTATCATCATCATCAATACTGTAAAAAGCGGAGTACTGCTTACAGGGACAGCCTCTGTAACCGGCAGGCTAATCCCCATCCCTGCGGTATGTATAGGTCTGGAAAACGGAATACGGATAAAAGAAAGACTGAAAAGCCAGAAGCAATACGGCCGGCTGAATATGACCAATTTCTCAGGGTTGATCAAAGCCCGCAATGTGATAGCTACGCTGAGCGGAACTACCATTCCACAGGAAAAAATTGTTGTCGGCGGCCACCTCGACAGCTGGGATCTGGCCACGGGCGCCATAGACAATGGTATAGGTGCTTTTGCGGTGATCGATATGGCGCGAACCCTTAAAGCGCTCAATCTGTCTGCCAAACGCAGTATTGAGTTTGTATTGTTTATGGGCGAAGAGCAAGGCTTGCTGGGTTCAAAGGCATATGTTGACGCTGCAAAACATACAGCGGTTTTGGATCAGGTGAAATTTATGCTGAACTATGATATGACCAATGACCCTAAGGGATTCTCTGCCAGCAGGGAAGAAATGAAAGATTTGTTCCTGAGCTGGGGCAGTCAGATCAGTAAGCTGGATACAGGGTTTAA